>JAFQEZ010000096.1 GCA_017398805.1 Bacteroidaceae bacterium
ACGCTTAGTAAATTAACCCACTAAGTGGCTTTTCCTCCTCGTAGCTCGGCATAGAATACAAGCATTCTCTGCTCTCGCATTACAGCGTCGGTTGCGGTTTTGAAGCCTGCACAAGCCTTGAACTTTGCTTTTTATTCACCCCCAACATAATGAGGATGACTTTCGGGTCACCCTCATTATGTTATGCCATGTTATTCTGTTTATCTTCTGATGAAACGGAAACTTTTGAAGAATACCTGCTGCTCGGCACCGCTGATGTTAGTGATGCGGAGCTTTGTAGCAGTCATGCCGCCAAGTTCGTTGCCTGTGTGGATGACAGGATCTGTGTCGCTGTAATGGAGCAGACCAACCTCGCGCCATGCACCGTCAACGAAGAGTTCGAGGCGGAAGTGCTTTGCTACATTGTTAACGCCGAAGTTGAAATCCATACCCTGGAAGGTTACGGCTGTCTCGCTCTCGAGCAACAGTTCGCCGCCGGCCTGCCAGTTGATAACCTCGAGCGCCGGGGTAATCTCTACAACATCGCCGTTAAGCTTTACAGGGAGCATAGCAAGCTGTGTGACTGTCGATGAGAGCCTATAAGGATTGTACTCGGCTGTAGTGTCAAGGTTTTTCCCGTTGGCAGCGTTGTACTTCTCGGTAGCCTGCGCAAAGAGTTTGTTAACGGTAGGGAGCATTACCTTGGTACCCACCTTGGTACCTATCTGGTAAGGATGACGCATTGCCTTGTTGTTCTCAAGGTCAAACATCTGTTTCTGCAGTGAACGTGCCTGTTTATAGAGGTTCTCGAAATTTATGAACTGGCTTGTTGCGCTACCGTTGTCCTTTGCCTCGACCAAGATTCCCATAAGAGCTACTGTACGACCATAGGCTGCAAGGTTCTTCGCCTGAATGACCCATGGACGGATTTCGTGCAAAAGCTGAGTATTGCTGTTGTCGTTGAGCAAAATGTCACATGCCATTTCAAGTTCATTGCATTTTACATTAAACATTGCTGTAGCAAACATGTCACCCTTGAGTGCGCCTTCGGCAATCTCCTTCAGTTCTTCTCCCTCTTCGCGACGGAAACCGTGTCCGTTAGGACCAAGATCCTTGTTGTAGAGCGCGAAGGTCCGCAATGCCTCATGATTGCTTGGAAGTATATCCTTGAGACTCTTCTCCCAGTTGTTCTGATAGTCATATGCCTCCATGTTCCAGCAGTAATCTGCGATACCATAAAGAGAAATCTTTGATGTCTCGGCATACTCCATAGGGTTGCTCACGAAACCTGATACATCACCGGCGATGTCAAGGCCGTTACCGTATGCCGGACCCATAAGGATATGGTCGCGCACGAAATCGTTTACAGGGAAATTCAACCAGATGTAGCCCTTACGCTGTATGCGCTCGTTGATCCACTCCATTGTAGGCTTGTCGATGCATGCGACTACAGAGTTACCGGTCCACATGACCTCGATACCTTCGTTAAGTTCCTTACCCAGAGTGCGCAGATAACCTTTCTCCTCGTTTGCCCAGCTTTTGTTGTACTCTGTAGGACAGAGGATGAGAGGAGCAACGTCCTTCTTTACCTTCACGAAATTGTCATCCACATAGTTGAGCAGGGCTGCCTGCTTGTCGGCCTTTGTACCCTCACCCCAGATGTCGTCGAAGAAGACTGCGAATGATCGTACGCCAAGGTCATACATTACCTCGAACTTTGCTATGAGCTTGTCTCGGTCCTCATCGTTCCACTTGATGTCGACACCCGGGTGGATTGCCCAATAGAAGTTCACACCGTTCTGCTTTGCAACCTCAACGAGTTCGGCAATGCGCTTTGCTTCTGCCTCGGGATATGGTTCGCGCCACTTGTCACGATGCCAGGGGTCATCCTTTGGACCGTAGATATATACATTCATCTTGTTGCGACCGTAGAACTCGAGCTGGCTCTTGCGTGCCTCGTGGCTCCATGGTGTGCCGTAGAAGCCCTCCACTGTTCCACGGAAAGGGACATCGGGCCAGTCGGTGATTGTGCAGGCCTCAAGTTTTCCCTCACCCATCATGCCAAGGAGTGTCTGCACACCGTAGTAGAGACCTTTCTCATCATTTCCGGCAATCACAACCTCTTTGTCGGTAACCTTCATGAAGTAACCCTCGGCCTTTGCCGGAATGTTCTTCTTGTACTTGTTTACCTTGCCGTCGCCACGTACACCTATAGTAACTGTGTAGGCAGCCTTCTTTGCCACCTCGGGCGATGCTGTAAGCAATGCATCGTAAACATAGCCCGACATACGTTTATTGTCGGCATTGATTTTCCACTGTGCAGGCGCATCGATGAGTTCTGCACCGCTCTTCGCAACCTCCTGCGGAACGGGATTCACAAGGGCAACCTGTGCCGATGCACCCAATCCGGCCATAAGCATGAGGCCTAATGTCAGAATCTTTTTGTTCATCATATTATAGTTTAGAAATTATACTTCATCATTGCACAGATGCGGTGGTTGGTCACATTGTGCGTATCCTTAACCTTGTACCGGCTATCGGCTGTACCGTATGCCACTGTCGTTGGGTTATACTCGATACCGAAAGACATTGCATTATGTGTATAAAGAAGACTTGGAGCTACGCGCCACATGTTGTCCATGTTCTTCTCACCGCGCATGTAGATAGAGCCTACAATATCATCCTGGCATCCCAAGTTCTTGGTATATCCTGCAAAGCAACAGAATGTGAGGAAGCCCTTCTTCAACGGCTGTTTGTAGGTAACGTCAACCCAACCGCCTACACTGTTTAGTGTGCCATACTCCTGTTCGCCGTTGGCGTCAATGTTTGTCACGCCATATCCGCTTATCATGCTCAGGTGTGCTGCATTCTGCGCATACGTGAAACGGCCCTTGACACCCCAATTACCGTTCTTGTACGAAGCAAACACGGTGGGGCTGACACTGACTACAGGGTCTTCCTTACATTTGTATGTGGCACCATTGTGCTCAAATTTCTGACGTGGCTTGATTGTAAGAAGGTCAACACCTGCACCAATCTGGAAACCACCGTTCTTGTACATTGCCTGGAAGTAGAGCTCAGGAACAATGGCATTGCGTGCATAGTTGAAAGAAGAACCATCAGGGCCATAGGATGTATACTGGAACTGGTAGAGCGCAGTCGCAGTAAGGGTAAAACCTTTATTCTTGTAGTCGTATCGCAACTGCGGTGTGCGGCTGAACGGGGTGAACGGTGCACCGGTCTCAAGAGAGAACACATCGGGCATCATGTCGCCCATCATCGGGTGCCATGCCTGACCCAGGAGCACAGAATTTTTCTCCCAATCCATCTTTGCATAGGCCTGACGGATGCGCAATACCGTATTGCTTGTTCCGAATCCGGCAAAATCGGCCTCAATCTTTGCCGATGTCTTTGCACCGAGGAACTCAGGACCGGTGATATTCGCTCCCAAACGTGTGGTGATACTCAACAGCATCATATTGGGCTGCGCATTGATATCATCGCCATTGGCATCGAAAGCCTCATCCTTTGGCATGTAATAGAACTGCTCGCTGTTCGATGTCATGCTCTCACGTGTGTCGAAGCATGCATAGTTACGGACAAATCCGTACAGTTTTATACTCGGCTTTTCCTGCGCTTTTGCACCACCGATGAACATCGACATCAGTGCTGCCATAAATAGTGTCTTTTTCATATCTGTGTCTTATTGTATTATTATCCGAAGTAACCGGTCCTTCCCACCATAACTATAAGTATATATCCCAAAACAAGAGAAATCACTCCGACAAGCATACCGGTAACAAACATCTGCTTTGTCTTTATGAGGCCGGTAGAGTATGCAATTGCATTCGGCGGAGTACTGATAGGAAGCGACATCGCGAACGAAGCGGCCATAGCTACACCCACAAGCAGTGTACCGATGCCACCGTACTCGCCCAACGGCCCTTCAATACCTTTACCCACAGCAACCATGATGGGCACCATGAGCGCAGTAGCAGCCGAATTGGAGATAAACTGCGAAAGCAACCAGCATATGAGGCCACTACCTATAAGCACTGCAATTGCAGGCCAACTGCCGAACGGTATTGCCTGCACAAGATTATCGGCAAGACCGGTCTTTGACATACCCTCACCAAGGGCAAATCCTCCGGCAACCATCCACAAGCATGCCCAATCGATATCCTTGAGGTCGCTCGACTTTATAATTCGTGTAATGGCAAACACGCCGATGGGGAAAAGTGCCACAACGTATGAGTTGATACCGGTTACTTTCTCGAACATCCACAATAGGATTGTGACAGCCAGTGTTCCGTAGATTACGTATGTACGCCAGCCTTTCTTTGCTCCACCGACAATGTGCATGTTCACTTTCTTTGCAGTGAATGGGTACATAAAACGCAGGAGTATCCATGATATTACCAGTATGGCAAGCATCAGTGGAGTCATCACCATCATCCATTCACCGAAGTCAACGCCTAATCCAAGCTCACCGTTGATGTATTGCAGTGCAATACCGTTAGGCGGTGTGCCGATAGGTGTGGCAAGGCCTCCGATGTTGGCGCCTATGGGGATTGCAAGAGCAAGCGCCGATGTGCCTCTCTCAGTCGGAGGCAGCTGACGCAGCACAGGGGCAAGGAATGTAAGCATCATGGCAGCAGTGGCAGTGTTGCTCACGAACATCGAGAAGATTGCTGTCACGAGCATGAAACCGAAAAGCACTACGCTGGGTCTTGAACCGAAAGGTTTGAGCATCGCACGTGCCATACTCACATCGACACCGCTCTTCGACGCCACAAGAGCAAGGATGAATCCTCCCATGAAGAGCATCACGGTGGGGTTGGCAAACGTACCCATGATAACCTTATAGCTTACCAGATCACCCTTGTCGTAACCGCTTATAAGCGGCGTAATGGCACTATCCGAAATTGTGAGCAACATTATCACAATTATGAGCAACGATGTTGTCCATGCAGGTACAGCCTCAACTATCCACATGCATGCGGCCCAAAAGAAGATAGCAATGACACGTTGCTGTATGGGGTCGAGCCCCGGAATTCCGAAGATTTCAGTTGGCAGCATCGCTATTACAAGCGCAATAAGAGATATTAGCCCAACTTTTATATAACGGTTATATCGGCGCATCAATCGCCATACTTTTTCAACTGCCGTGCGTTGTTCCATATGATATCCAAAATAAATTTACCCCAATTTATATAATTGGTGCTAATTTAGTCTAAACTATTCAAACAATCAAAAAAACATCCGCATTTATTGACCCAAGCAGAATTTATTTTGTTATCAATAAAAGTAAATGAAACAAAAATGTAACAATTAACTTTTTTTAGATTATTAAATGAGAACAATGTTAAATAAAGAGTTAAATTTGCAATACAACTACTGACAACAAGAAAAACCAAGTATTATGGCAACTATTCATTTGAATAAAGGGCAATTCCTGGTGAGGATTGCCGATTACGAGAAGTCGCCTGGCAAATTTGAATTTTTAGGTGACAAACCTGTGGTAATAGATTTTTACGCAGATTGGTGTGGACCATGCAAGATGTTGGCTCCGGTATTAGAAGAGGTTTCGGAGAAATATGCCGGAAAGGTGGACGTTTACAAAGTAAATGTAGAACAGGAAGAGGAACTTTCGGCACTTTTCAACATCCGCTCAATCCCTACATTGGCATTCATACCGATGGATGGAAAGATTCAGATAACACAGGGGGCTGTAGGGAAACCGCAGCTTGAAGAAGCAATAGAACACATATTGTTAAAATAAATTGTTTATAAATAGGTCTCAAGGGTGATGTGCATCAAGCATATCACCCTTGAGTATTTTATATCCTGCCCAAACCCGAACCAGTTTTCTGTTCGCATTCCACGTGGCGAAGGTGTCGACGTAGCTCTTGCTGAAAACTCACCGATAACAAAACCCTGTTTTGTCATTCTGACGACTGAAAGGAGGAAGAATCTCTTCTGTGGTTAGTGGCACGTTTTAACCGTTTGGTTCTTACCGCCAATCCTTCCAATCAAAGCCGCTCTCGACTTTATCTTCAAGCCTGTCGGGCAGTTTATGGAAGAAATCGATACCTGTAATCTCCTCAATCTCATCAATACTTCTTGCATAAGTATCAAGTTTCTTCTTGCCTGCTACATTCTCGCAATAGAAACCGACACCTTTCAGACCACCATTATCGACAAGTATCACCTTGTAGAATGCATCAGGAATTACAACTTTATTCTTTCCTATCGTACCTTTACCCTTTGCACTCTTGAAGACAGGTCCCGTAACGACAAGCATCTTACCGTATCTTGTTGCATTGTCACGCACAAGTTCTTCTATGGTTTTCCATACGCCACGGTTCAGATTGCCGTTCTGTGGGGATACATTCGAAAGATAGAAACTCTCATCCATAGCCCGATCACTCCATTTCATATCGGCAGCCGGGGCAAGGTGTCCCCTATCCCAACCGCTACGTTTATAGTCATCGTCGACAGCCTGTACCCCTTTCACCTTTGGGTCAGGGACAAACTTGTCTGCACGCTCTTCAGTGCCTTGCACCTCACCGGCAGTAAGTTCATATGCTACCCAATTGGGATTTCTCAACCCCGTATTGTAAGAGACTGTATAGCCAACATGTTCAATGACCTGGCTCTCCCTATCAACGGAAAACTGCGGAATGGCAAGCTCAAGACCGAACTCATACCCACCTTCACTTTGAGTAGTTTCCTCACACGATTTTGGAAGGAAAAGGAGTAGAGCAACGGCGACAAGCAATGCCGTTGCCGCTCCCAATATCTTATATCGGAAATTCTGTTTCTTACGCCTTGCCATAGAATATTACCGTTATGCCTTCTTCAACTTTCCGTTCTTGAGCACCACCTTGTAGATCTTGCCCTTCTTTGTACCGAAAGAGAGTGTACTGTCTCCGTAACGGAGGTTGCAACGTTCGCCGCTCTTGGAGGTAATCAGAGCCTCTACAAGCTTGCCATCTTTCCATGTTATCTCAACATCAAAACCGCCCTTTGCACAGATGCCCTTCACAGTACCCTCTTCCCAAGCATCGGGGAGTGCAGGCAGCAGGTGTATGAAGCCCATGTGGCTCTGCATGAGCATCTCAGTGATACCGGCAGTACCGCCGAAGTTACCGTCAATCTGGAACGGAGCGTGTGTGTCCCAAAGGTTATCCAAAGTACCGTTCTTCAACAGATTACCGAAGAGGGTGTATGCATGGTTACCGTCGTGCAGACGTGCCCACTGGTTGAGTTTCCAGCCCATACTCCAGCCTGTAGCACCGTCACCGCGGTGGGTAAGCACCACTTTCGATGCCTCGGCAAGTTCGGGAGTGGTCACCGGGGAAATTGTGTGTCCCGGGTGCAGACCGAACAGGTGGTTCACGTGGCGGTGCTGGTCGTTGGGGTCATCGATATCCTTGCTCCACTCCATGAGCTGACCGTAGCGTCCAATCTCATATGGTGCAAGTTTGGCAAGCACGTTCTTCCACTCCTTGCGCAGCTTTGCGTCAACGCCAAGTTCTTCGCTGGCAGCGATTGCGTCGAGCAGAATCTCACGAACTACACCATGAACGAATGTCGCACCCTGGTCAATGGGGCCATGCTCGGGAGATGTTGAAGGTGCTGCAGTATATGTGCCGTCGGGTCTCTTCCAAAGGTAGTCGACAGCGAATATTGCGCTGCTCTTGATGATGTCGTATCCTGTCTCTTTGAGGAACTTCTTGTCGCGTGTGTAATCATAGTAGTCCCACACGTGCGTGGCGAGCCATGGGCCTGCCATTGGGTTGAAGTTCCATGACATGTCCTGGCTTATGAGCGGAGCCGTGAAACCGAAGATATTGCCCGAAATGCTTGCAGTCCAGCCTCTTGCACCGAAGTATGACTTTGCCGTAACCGCACCCGGCTTGATGAGTGTGCGTATGAAGTCAACCAACGGCAGAACGCACTCATTAAGGTTGGTTGCACATGCGGGCCAATAGTTCATCTGCAGGTTGATGTTGTTATGATAATCTACTCGCCAAGGGCCGTCGACATTATTGTGCCACATTCCCTGCAGGTTCGCAGGCAGGTTGCCGGGGCGTGAGCTTGCGATGAGCAGGTAGCGTCCGAACTGGAAGTAAAGGCGCTCAAGCCCGTAGTCGGGCTTGCCTGTGCGGTAACTCTTGAGGCGTTTTGGGGTAGGCTGGCTTGCTACACCGGGGTACTCCAGCGTTGTGGGCGCGTTGGGGTTTATATCCAGTTGCACACGACCAAAGAGTGACGAGTAATCGGCATAATGCTCCTTGAAGAGTTCATCGTATCCCTTTGCGACAGCACTCTTCATCCACCGGGCTGTTGTCTCGTCCGGGTTTACGCCGACATATGCCTTGGGGTCACTGAAATCAGGGTCGAAATTGATTTTATAATCGGTGTCGGCTGTTACGTAGAAACATACCTCATCGGCACCTTCGATGTATATCTTGCCTTCCTTTACCTCTATCTTGCCACCTTTGTTGACAGCCTTCACGCGCATGGTGTACTGCATACCGTTGTTGTCGAGCTTTGCTTTCCACACAAGACCGTCATTGCCATCCTCCTCCAGAGCGCCTTCAGATACCGGGTTCGGAGCATAGCTGAATGTGAGGTTTTGCATTCCCTGCTTGTTTGCACAGAACTTCATAACCAATACGTTGGCGGGATATGATACAAAATATTTGCGTTCAAAGTCAACATCATCTTTAGTGTATTGCACCACTGCAAGCGCCGAATCGAGCGAGAGAATGCGCTTGTAATCGCCAAGACCTACCATGCTGTGCCCTGTTTCTATGTAAATCTCGCCCATTGTAGTGAAGTTGCCGAAACGGAACGGTTTCTCACCGTAATACTCATACGATGCCGTGCTGTTGAAGTTCTCGCGTGTGAGCTTTGCAGCCTTCTCATCATCGCCATCGAGGAATGCCTGACGTATGTCATCGAGCAAATGCGCCGATTCCTTGTTCACGTTCCAGTAATATTCAGCACCTTTCTCGGTGTTAGGGCCACCACGCCACAAGGTTTTTTCGTTAAGTGTGATGCGTTCAGCCTCAAGAGAACCCATTACATTCGCTCCGATGCTGCCGTTGCCAATAGGCAAAGACTGCGATTCCCACTCCTGGTCGGGGTTGTAGGCTCCCTCCCCTGCCCATTCGGGCTTGTCGCGGCCCACCCACAGATCGGGGCGTCCACCGTACCATACAGTGCGTCCTTTCAGGGTTGTAGGTTGGTCAAACCAAACCGAAAGGCCATGAATGTAATCACTCTGCGCCTGAATTCCGAGCGCACAAAACAACAGTACAACTAAAATGTGTGTTCTTTTCATATTATTTCGTCTTGTTTTCTTCGTTATTGATATGTTGTATAAGCCTTGCCACATGCTGTCTGAAACTCTGGTTATAGTCACGTTCCAGACCTGCCTGCTCCGTAAGTTCCCGTATTGTGCCCTGAACATCATCGACACGTTTGAGCGCACCGCTACCATCGGGAGCGATACTGTATATCTCAATATCCTTGTTGCCAAGCTCGATGAAGTACCCACCTGCTATGGCACTCCTTTTTACTGTTGCCATGATGCAATAATGCAAACCAATGAGCCAAATATACAATGCTGAATTCAACTTGCAAATGCAACAGAATTCTGATTAATAATTTGTTTAAATTTTTCGTTTGGCGTGAGGTATCCAAGTCTTTTACGAGGTCGATTATTGAGTTTATTTTCAATCCACTTAATCTGTTTGTTGGTTA
>JAFQEZ010000097.1 GCA_017398805.1 Bacteroidaceae bacterium
GTACTTTTCGGTCACGAAAAGTATGTGATAGAACGACACAAGGAGAATAATTGACAACAGATTAAGGGTAAAACAATCCAAGGAATAGCAGTTTTATTGTACCAGAATTATTTCGCCCACACGAAATTTCTACTGAGCCATTATTGCCCCTTTGTCAATAGAGACACAGCTTTTTCTTTGTCCGGTGGTCATTTTTTCGATTTTCCATTGGACATCATACAAAAAAGGTACACCGTTCGTTTGAAGGTGCACCTTTTGATATATTCTTAGTAGCTGTTTGATTAAACAGCCACTTAATACTCTTTATTTCTTTACCGGTATTGCATCTATGCGTGCCTGGTGACGTCCGCCCTCGAATGGCGTGCTGAGGAATGTATCAACACACTCCTTGGCACTCTCACTGCTGATGAAGCGTCCTGGCATGACCATCACGTTGGCGTCGTTGTGCTGGCGTGCAAGTGCTGCAATCTCAGGCATCCAGCAGAGTGCACTGCGGATTGCATCGTGGTGGTTGAGTGTCATGTTGATGCCGTTTCCTGTGCCACATATGGCTATGCCTCTTGTAAGTTCACCTCTTTCGATAGCCTCGGCAAGAGCATGTGCAAACTCGGGATAGTTACAACTTTCGGTGCTGTTTGTACCGAAGTCGACAAATTCATATCCTGCTTCCTTGAGCCACATCTTCACCTCTTCCTTGAGTGGGTAGCCTGCATGGTCGCTTGCAAGTCCGATAGTCTTGTTCATTATAACATTGATTTTACCTGGTTATACACATTTTCTGCTGTGAATCCGAGCTTCTCGTCAAGTACTTTGTATGGAGCAGAGAAACCGAATGACTGCAGACCCCATACCTTACCGTTTGCACCTACAAGGCCTTCGAGGTTCACCGGAAGACCTGCTGTGAGGCCGAACACCTTTGCACCTGCAGGTATAACACTCTGTTGGTACTCTTTTGGCTGGGTGCGGAAGAGACCCTCTGACGGAACAGATACGATACGTGTCTTTATGCCGTCTGCCTTGAGGAGTTTTGCTCCGTCGACAAGTGTAGATACCTCGGAACCTGACGCAAGGAGAATGACATCGTAATCTTCATCGCTGCCGGCAATGATATATGCGCCCTTGCTTGTCTCTTCATATGGTGTGCCTTCGGGCAAGTTGTTTACGTTCTGGCGTGAGAAGATAAGTCCTGTAGGTGTACATGTGTTCTCCATTGCAAGTTTCCACGCCTGTGTAGCCTCGTTTACATCGGCAGGGCGGAGTACAAGCATAGAGTTCTTGCCGCTGTGGTTCTTTACCTTCTCCATGAGGCGCACTTGTGCTTCCTGCTCAACCGGCTCGTGTGTAGGACCGTCTTCGCCTACGCGGAATGCGTCGTGTGACCATACGAACTTTACAGGGAGCTCCATGAGTGCTGCCATGCGGATTGCCGGTTTCATGTAGTCGCTGAACACGAAGAATGTACCGCAGGCTGCGATTACACCGCCGTGCAGTGCCATACCTATACATACGCAAGCCATTGTAAGCTCCGAAACACCTGCGTGGAGGAATGCACCGCTGAAATCACCGGGCTTGAATGCATGTGTCTTCTTAAGGAATCCGTCGGTCTTGTCACTGTTGCTGAGGTCGGCCGATGAGCAGATCATGTTGCCATAGTTCTCTGCAAGGATACCGAGTACGGTTGCCGATGCGTTACGTGTAGGAGCATCAGCCTTCTGCTCTATAGCCGCCCAATCTATCTCAGGCTGCTTGCCGCTGAACCAATCTTCGAGCATCTGTGCCTTCTCCGGGTTGGCTGCTGCCCAGGCTGCCTTTGCCTGTTTGCGATCTGCTACAATCTTGCGGAGTTCTGTCAGGCGGTTGTCATACATCTCCTTTACCTCGGGGAAGAATACGAACGGGTTCTCCGCGTCACCGCCAAGGTTCTTGATTGTATTGATATATGCGTCGCCACCGAGGGGTGCTCCGTGTGTTCCGCAGTCGAATTCATAGCTGCTGCCATCGGCACGGCGTGCGCCCTTGCCCATGACTGTGTTTCCGATGATGAGGGTAGGGCGCTCTTGCTCAGCTTTTGCCTCGGTGAGTGCTGCGCGTATAGCATCGCAGTCATTGCCGTCGATAGTGATTACCTTCCAGCCCCATGCCTCGTACTTCTTTGCAGTGTCCTCGAACATAACCTCGTCACAGCGTGTAGAGAGCTGTATCTGGTTAGCGTCGTAGAACATGATGAGGTTGTTGAGCTTGAGGTATCCTGCAAGGCGGCCTGCACCCTGTGAAATCTCCTCTTGTACACCACCGTCGGAGATGAAGGCGTATATTGTGTGGCCAAGTGGCTCCTTGCCGAGGCGTGCCTCGAGGAACTTTGCCGCAATGGCAGCACCTACCGCGTAGGTGTGTCCCTGGCCAAGAGGGCCGGATGTGTTCTCGATACCGCGTGCAAAGTTCACCTCGGGGTGTCCCGGGGTTGCGCTTCCCCATTGGCGGAGCTGCTTGAGCTCATCCATTGTATATTTGTCTTGCAATGCAAGAACTGAATAGAGCATTGGAGACATGTGTCCCGGATCGAGGAAGAAACGGTCACGTCCCTCCCATAGCGGGTTCTCGGGGTCATGAATCAAAAATTCAGAATAGAGGACATTGATAAAATCTGCACCGCCCATTGCACCGCCGGGGTGACCCGACTTTGCCTTCTCGACCATTGCTGCAGTGAGGATGCGGATGTTGTCCGCTGCCTTGTTCATCAGTTGCTTGCTGTTCATATCTTTCAGGTATAGTTATATGGTATAAATTATTTTTCAATCAACCCGACACGCAATTGTGCATGGTTTCCTTAATTGTTACAAAAGTAATACATTTTGTTTGATTGTGGAACATATTTCCACGACGATTTTACTTCGCTGTTTATAAATAATTGTACACCCAAAGGCTTTTTTATTCTTTTTTGGCAACAGTGTCGGTTTTTCCTGCTTTTATTGTATCTTCGCTACAATATTTTAGACAATAAACAACTTCTTATGCTTACAGAGATTATTTCAAAGGAACTTGGACTTGATGCTTCAAGAGTAAAGAATACCATAGAACTTCTTGAGGGTGGTGCAACCGTGCCTTTTATCGCACGTTACCGCAAGGAGGCAACCGGTTCGATGGACGAGGTTGCAATAGGCAACATCAAGGAGATGCACGAGAAACTCAAGGCTATTGTGCAGCGCAAGGAGACCGTCATTGCAACAATAGAAGATCAGGGCAAACTGACTCCTGAACTCAAGAAACGTATCGATTCCTGCTTCGATGCTGTGGAGCTCGAGGATATATATCTGCCTTTCAAACCCAAACGCCGCACTCGTGCAACCATTGCAAAGGAGCGTGGCCTTGAACCGCTTGCCGACTATATAATGTTGCAGCAGAGCGGCGATGTTGAAGGACGTGCACGTACTTTCATCTCTGCCGATGTCCCCACGCCCGAAGATGCCATAGCCGGTGCATGCGATATCATCGCCGAGCGTGTTTCCGAGGACGAGGGTGCGCGAAACAGCATGCGCCGCATGTTTGCCCGTCATGGAGTGCTTGTTTCCAAGGTGGTAAAGGGCAAGGAGGCCGACGGAATAAAGTATGCCGACTATTATGACTGGCAGGAGAGGGTAGAGCGTATATCATCGCACCGTCTGTTGGCTATCATGCGTGGCGAGGAGGAGGGTTTCCTGCGTATGTCGATAGGTGTTGATGCCGAGGAGGCAACCGAAATGCTGAACCGTCGTTTCGTCAAGCGTCCCTCACCTGCGCGCAAGTTCATTGAGGCTGCTGTTGCCGATGGTTATAAACGTCTTCTTGCGCCGTCAATCGAGAACGAGACACGTTCAAATTCAAAACAGCGTGCCGATGAGGAGGCTATATCTGTCTTTGCCGAGAACCTGCGGCAGCTGCTCATGTCATCGCCGCTCGGTCAAAAGCGGGTACTTGCGATAGACCCCGGTTTCCGTACAGGCTGTAAGGTTGTTGTCCTTGATTCGCAGGGAAATCTCGTCCGTCACACAGTCATATATCCGCATCCCCCTCAGAACGACCGTGTGTCGGCAGCCGATATAATATCATCACTTGTAAAGGATTATGCCATAGAGGCATTTGCAATAGGTAACGGCACGGCAGGTCGCGAGACCGAGGAGTTTGTCCGATCCCTTGCTCTTGATCCCGACATCTTCTCGGTCAACGAGGATGGCGCATCGGTGTATTCAGCATCGGCAGTGGCGCGTGAGGAGTTTCCTGATGAGGATGTCACTGTACGCGGTGCTGTCTCTATCGGACGCCGACTGATAGACCCGCTTTCGGAACTTGTCAAGATAGAACCTCGCTCTATCGGTGTGGGGCAGTACCAGCATAGCGTTGACCAGACAAGGCTCAAGGAACGTCTTGATGTAGTTGTCGAGAGCTGCGTGAACAAGGTTGGCGTGAATGTCAACACCGCAACAAAGCAGATTCTTACCCATATTTCAGGTCTTGGTCCTGCCCTTGCAGAGAATATTGTCCGTTACCGTGCCGAGAACGGTGATTTCCGTACCCGTAAGGAATTGTTGAAAGTCCCACGTCTCGGCAACAAGGCATTCGAGCAGGCCGCGGGCTTCCTGCGTGTGGTAGGCGGCGACAATCCGCTCGACAACACTGCTGTCCACCCTGAATCCTATGGAATTGTAGAGCGCATGGCAAAAGATTCTGGCGTCACCCTTGAGGAGTTTATTGCCAATGGAGAGTTGCGCAAGAAGGTACAGCTTTCTAAATATGCCGGCGGAAACGTTGGCATGCCGACTCTTACAGACATCATGGATGCCCTTAACAAGCGTGGCCTTGACCCACGTGAACAGGCAAAGGCCTTCTCATTCGATCCTAACGTGCACGAGATTGAGGATTTGCATGTGGGTATGGTTTTGCCCGGTCTCGTTTCCAATATCACCGCATTCGGTGCCTTTGTAAATATAGGTATTCACCAGGACGGTCTTGTGCACATATCCCAACTCGCCGACAAGTTTGTCTCTTCACCCGGTGATGTTGTCAAACTCGGTCAGCATGTTATGGTAAGGGTTGTCGAGGTGGATTTGAAGAGGCGGAGGATATCACTTTCCATGAAATCCATTTGAACTTATTGAAATAACTGCTTAAACGTTTGATTGGACTGATTCATATATAATGCATGACTTCAGCGAGTTGCTGAGGTCATGCATTATAATGTTTTTCATCAAGACTGTTCAGGGGCGATGAATAGTAATGGCGAAATCACCTTTTTTAGGGCCAAAATAGTTCTCAGTCTGTGCATTGGCTGTACTTACAGCAATTGCACAGCAAATAAGCATTAAAGAAAATAACTTTTTCCTAGTTAATGGATTTTAGGTTAGTATATAAATTTATTTCATAGAAATATCCGGTTTACTTCACAAGCACCTTCTTGCTGTCGACAATGTTTATTCCTTTTTGTGGGTGGCTCAGCCTTTTGCCGGCGATGTTGTATATGTTGCTGCTCTTCTCTTGCGGGGTAGAGGGTATCACTTCAATGCCTGTGGGGTCACTGAAGTGCACCGTGAGTTCGCTTGCCTGTGCAACGTTGCACTCCATCCAGCATTGGTTCGCTTCAATCTCCTTTGAACCGTCGAAAGCCTTGAATGTGCTGTTTGCAAAGAGGAACTTCTTTGTGTTGCCGCTCTGAGTCAGACTGCTCTCTACATAGTTGCCTTTCAAAAGGGATTCCGGCAGTGAACTCACGGCTCCGTGGTCCGACATCGTGATTGCAAACTGATGAGTACCTTCGCTCCCGTTTATGATTGTAGGGGTACCTCTTTTCAATATATCTCCGGGACCGGCAATTATTCTCATTGTGCAGCTGTATCCGCTTGGTTCATTGTCCTTTATGTCTGCATCCGTCATATCATAGGCATAAATGCCTTCGGGTATGACAACATTGAACGGAAGGCACACGGCTGCTGTACCATCGGCCTGCAAGGTCAAGGGAAAAGCTTCGACCTCTTCAATTGTGTATGTTGCAAGGCCGGCTTTTGTGGCCTTGTCGTTGCCTGCAACGCCGTGCTCTTTGTATATGTTCATGTAGTTTATACCGTCGCTGCTGCTGCGAATCTTGTATATATCGGCTGTCGATGTCTCCTCGAAAAGATATATACCTGCCTCGCTTTCGTTGTCCGAGAACATTATGTGTCCCCATTTGGTTAGTTTTGGCTCTTTCAGAAACTTACCCTGCATTGTCAGGGTGTATCCCACACCCGATGGCTCAATGATGAAAATCTCGTCACCGGCAGCCGATGTTGAATAGTGGTCGGGTGAGATTAGCTTGTATCCTTCGCTTCCGCTGTTGTCGTGAGTGGTGTTGTAGCCAATAAAAAGCGGATTGCCGTTATAGTTTATGTGGTATGCACCGTTGTATCCCGGGTTGATGATTACGGCAAACATGTATATTGTACCGTCGGGCATTGTCACCACGCCCGTGTGTGCACCATTGCTTACGTCGTCTCTTATTACAACGTTGCCAAGGTCGGTTGCATCGCTCTCAATGAAATCTCCGCTCACTGTTGCGCCCTCCTGCTTGCCGAAATATGGTGTGAGGTCGATGGTCTCACCCGGTAGGGCAATTATTGAAATCTCAGCATACTGCCTGTTGCGTATCTTCTCCAGTTGGGTCGATAGGTTCTCTACGACAGCGGCATTGCTTGAGGCCATGTTCTGGTTCTCGTTGAACTCGCCGTTGACATGCTTGAATATCTGCGGATTGGTTGAGTAGCCTGTCTCAATCTTCGGTCCCCATGGAATCATTGTAGCACCGCCTTTAGGCTCAATGAACTTCCAGCCTGCAGTGCACAGTGTCAAAGTGTGGTTCTGTGCCATGCCAATGGCGAATGGACGGCCTTTCTCATCGTTGCCGAACCATGTGGCAGCCTCTCCCGGTAAACCGTCGGTTGAGAGTGACTCGCCACCACCGACACCGGCAATGCTTGCCATCACGTCAAGGAAGTCTATCTGTGAAACCAGTGAACTCTTCACTCCCTGCTCCTTTATTACGGCCGGCCAATGAACGATGAACGGCACGCGTGTTCCGCCCTCGTATGCGCTGTATTTGCCGCCACGCAGGCCGCCGGTAGGCGAGTGGTCGCCAACAAGCTCCTCGGCCTGGTCTACATAACCATCGTCAAGCACCGGGCCATTGTCACTGGTGAGTATAATAAGGGTGTTGTCGAGCAATCCCTGCTCTTCGAGAGTGCGTACAATCTCGCCCACGCTCCAGTCGAACTGCACTATGGCATCGCCGCGCAGTCCCATCTCGCTCTGCCCACGGAAACGTGGATGCGGGAAACGCGGTACATGGACGTCGTTTGTGGCAAAGTACATGAAGAACGGTTCATTGCAGTTCTCCTTTATGAAGTCGACCGCATGTGCCGTGATGCTGTCGGCAATATCTTCGTCTTTCCACAGCGCTTTGCCGCCACCTTTCATGTAACCAATGCGTCCTATACCGTTGATGATTGAGTTGTCATGCCCGTGGCTCGATTTGAGATTGTACAGTAGCTCCGGGTTGTTTGCACCTGTCGGCTCTCCGTCAAAGTTCTTGTTGTAGTTTACATATATTGGTGCCGACGGGTCATAGTTCGCCACTGCGCCATTCTCAATGAATACGCATGGAACGCGGTCGGCTGTTGCAGCCATAATGTACGAGTAGTCGAAACCGATATCGCCCAATGCCGGGGTGATGGGGGCATTCCAGTTCTGCTTGCCGGTCTGTGAACCAAGTCCAAGATGCCACTTGCCAAAAGCGGCTGTGGTATAGCCTGCCTCCTTGAATACATCGGCAACGGTGTACTGGTCGGGCGATATAATCATTGCTGCATCGCCGGCAGCAACGTCTGTTCCGCTCTTGCGCCATGGGTACTCTCCTGTGAGCAATGAGTATCGCGATGGGGTACTGGTCGATGCCACGGCATGTGCATTGGTAAAGCGCACGCCATTGTCGGACAGACGGTTTACATTAGGGGTCTTTACTCCTACTGCACCGTAGCACTCAAGGTCGCCGAATCCCAAGTCATCTGCATATATCATAACCACGTTGGGACGCGATTTCAAATAAGGTTCAGTGTCAGCACTCTCTTGGGCAACCAATGCACCCGGCAATGTTGCAAGGGCAAGCATGCCTACGTTCAGGTTCTTCATAACAAGTCAGTTTCTTTATATTTTGCTAAAATACAACGTTTATTTCAAAAATACAACATCTATTTCAAAAGTGTTGTAATAACAAAAGGCGCAACTTTCCGATTGCGCCTTTTGGATTTTATGTTTCTTGCTCAAGAATTAGCAGATCTTGCGAGAACCGTCACCGATAACTACGTTGTACACCTTTGGTGCCTTGCCGTATTTCTCGTTGTAGCGCTTCTCTGCCTCAGCAACGAAGATCTCGTACAACTCCTCCTTTACAAGGTTGATTGTGCAACCGCCGAAGCCACCGCCCATCATGCGTGAACCGGTAACGCCGCAGTCGATAGCAACGTCTACAAGGAAGTCGAGCTCCTCGCAGCTTACCTCGTAATCCTTGCTAAGGCCGAAGTGTGTCTCATACATCTTCTTACCTACAGTCTCGTAATCACCGGCCTCAAGAGCATCGCAAACATCAAGTACGCGAACAACCTCACCGATAACATACTTTGCACGGTTGTAATCCTCGGGCTTCAACTCTGCCTTAACCTCCTCGAGCATCTCGAAGCTTGCATCACGCAATGACTCAACCTCGGGGTGCTTAGCCTTGATAACCTCAGCAACGCGCTCGCAGCTCAAACGGCGCTCGTTGTAAGGAGAACCTACCAACACGTGCTTAACGCATGTGTTCAGGAGAACGAGTTTGTAACCCTGTGGCTTGAATGGGAAGTACTGGTACTCCAAAGATCGGCAGTCGAGACGGATGAGGCTACCGGCCTTGCCGAATACGCTTGCAAACTGGTCCATGATACCGCAGTTCACACCTACATAGTTGTGCTCTGTAGCCTGACCAACCTTGGCGAGCTCGAACTTGTCAACCTTGTTGTCACCGAAAAGGTCATTAAGTGCATATGCGTATGTGCTCTCAAGTGCAGCCGATGAAGACATACCGGCACCGAGGGGCACGTCACCTGCAAATGCTGTGTTGAAACCCTTAACGTCAACGCCACGTTTGATCATCTCACGGCATACACCGAAGATGTATTTTGCCCAAGAAGCGCGTGGAGCATCCTCCTCCTTCAAACCGAACTCAACATAGTCCTTCTCGTCGATAGAGTAGGCGCAAACCTTGTCTGTACCGTTAGGCTTGATCTCTGCCATGATACCCTTGTCTACAGCACCGGGGAATACAAAACCATTGTTGTAGTCGGTGTGCTCACCGATGAGGTTGATACGGCCTGGAGAAGCGTAGATGCTTCCTGTTGTACCATCGAAGTGCTTGATAAAACGGCTTCTTACAAATTCTATATCCATAGTTGTAAAATATTTAGTAGTTAAACAAATGTTTTATTTATGTATATTACTTCTTCACAGGTTTTGAACCGATGAGAGCGTAGTACAACAGGTATGCTGCACAGAACATAACAACCCAGTAACTTGTCATGTAGTCTGTCATTTCTGCTACCTGAGCCTGGATAGCGAGCATTACAGCGCAACCGAATACCATTGTCATGAAGATACCTGATGCAACAGCTGTGTACTTGCCGAGACCCTCAACAGCCATGTTGAAGATACCGCCCCACATCACTGATGTACAGAGACCTACAAGGAGGAATGCAAAGATACCTACAGGAACCTTAGCCCATATAAGGCTCATGTTTGCCCAGTCAATACCAGGAACATCGACTGTTGTTGTTGGGTCTGAGAACATACCGAATGCAACGAGTACCAATGTGGCAATAGAAACTGTTGTAATCATTGTACGGCTTGATACCTTATTACCGATACTTGCACCGACAAAACGGCCGATAAGCATCATGAACCAGTAAACGGCAACAATAAGACCTGCTGTAGCTGCAGATATGCCGAGTGAAGGTGTATTTACAAGATACATGTTTACGTATGTAGGAACACCAACTTCAATACCCATGTAGAGGAAGATTGCTATGATACCGAGTGTGAAGTGACGATACTTCAAAGCGCCCTTTACAAGGCTCATGTCAACCGGTGCCTGCTCCGGTTCTTCAATCTTAGTGAATAGGATAACTACGAATGCAACAACAAAGATGCCAAGTGCGATCAGAAGGGCCGGAGTTGCGTCAGAAATGGCAGTATCCTTTGAAATCTCACCTATAAGCGCACCCATAATAATGTATACAGCTACAGCAGCAGATGAGTTGAATACACCACCTGTCTGGATGAGCTGGTTACCGCTGTTACCGCCGCCACCAAGGATGTTGAGCATTGGGTTAACCACGCAGTTGAGGATACACATACAGAAACCTGCGATGAACGCACCGAGCAGGTAAATACCGAACACGAGGCTAAGGTTCTCCTTTGCATCAAATGTACCGCTAAGCATCTGTACGAGGATGCCCACAATACCTACGGTAAGACCGATAAGCGCAGTCTTCTTGTAACCGTACTTCGCGATAAGCATACCGGCTGGGATACCCATAACGAGATAAGCAACAAAGTTACCGTAGTTGCCAATCTGTGCAAGCACTTCAGGAATGTCACCCTGTGCCTTGATGATGTTTGCCATTGGTGAACAAAGGTTGGTCACAAAGGCAATCATTGCGAAGAGCGCAATCATAACGATAATTGCTCCCCATTGTTTCTTTTGATTACTCATGATTTTAAATGTTTTTAAATATTATAATGTTATTTTTCTACTCCGAATTTATATACGGTAACCTGCTTGTATGTTTCGCCAGGGCACAATACAACGCTCGGGAAGTGTGCACGGTTAGGTGAGTCGGGGAAGTGCTGTGCCTCGAAACAGATTGCACTGCGCTTGGGGAATGTCGCTCCATGGGCACCTGCAAAGCCGCTGTGCCAGTTCGATGTATATACCTGAACACCTGGTTCTGTGGTATAAACCTCCATTGTGCGGCCGCTTACAGGCTCTGTTACCTTTGCTGCAAAGCTGAGTTCGCCCACCTCTTTCTTGTTGAGCACATAGCAGTGGTCGTAACCTGCACCATGCTTTATCTGCTCCTCGTCGGCATCGATACGTGCGCCGACTGCTGTTGGAGTGGTGAAGTCGAATGCTGTGCCCTTTACCGGTGCTATGCAGCCGTATGGTACTGATGTGTCATCAATGGGAACAAAGAAGTCTGCATTGATTTCGCATATGAGATTGTCTATTGTAGCTGTGGGGTTTGCAATACCTGAAAGAGAGAAGAAGCCATGACTTGTGAGGTTCACGATGGTCTTCTTGTCGGTAGTTGCTGTGTAATCGATTTTGAGTTCATCCTCATCTGTGAATGTATATACTACAGTCACATCGAGGTTGCCCGGGAATCCCTCCTCCATGTCTGCCGAGAGGTAGTGGAGCTTCAAGGTCTGGCAGTCTGTCTGCTCAGCGTCCCATACTCTTGCGTGGAAACCTGTAGGACCACCGTGGAGGTGGTTGGGTCCGTTGTTGATTGCAAGGCTGTACTCTTTGCCGTCAACGGTGAACTTGCCTTTGCATATGCGGTTGCCGTAGCGTCCTACAAGTGTACTGAGGAATGGTTCCGGACTGTTCAAGAGGTTGTCGATGCTGTCGTGACCCTGAATTACGTTCGCATAGTTGCCGTTCTTGTCGGGGACCATGATGCTGCATATTGCACCTCCGTAGTTTGTTATTGCAACTTCGCTGCCTTTCTTGTTCTTGAGAATGAAAAGAGCGGTTTCTTTGCCGCCGATGTTTTTCTTGAAGTCGGCGGCCTTCAATTGTGAGAGATTTTCAGTGCAACTCATAATTATTATGGTTAATAGCTATTTCTCCGCAAATAAAATAAAAAAACACTTTCCCACAAAGGAAAAGTGATAAAAAATAATTCAAAAATCCATGCCTTGGTCGACTTGTATTAGCGTATTGTTAAAAGATGAAAAATTAAGTTATAAAAGCAAAAACCGGCACGTGCCGGTTTTTGCGTATGGATTGATTATGTTTGTAGAAATAATCTTTTTTTTATTGATGCATGTTTATGCTTGCCAGCAGGTCTGCGACAATAAAGCAACTTCCGCCTACAAAAATGAAATCTTCGGCATTGCTGTCGTTTCTGGCGGCTTGCAGGGCTACGGCAACCGTGGGGTAGTGATTCCCACGCAATCCATACTCTTCAGCCCTCTTCTGTAGTTCTTCGGCAGGCATTGCGCGTTTGATGCTTGCTTGGGTGAAGTAATATATTGCATTCTTGGGCATCAGTGCAAGGACTGCGCTTATATCCTTGTCGCTGACCATGCCGAACACAATACGCATGGCGTCGCACTCCTGTGCCTTCAGCTGTTCGGTCACATATTTAATACCCCCGATATTATGGCCGGCATCGCATACGGTGCATGGGCTTTCCGCAATGGTTTGCCAACGGCCCATCAATCCTGTAAGCGAACATACGTTTGTAAAACCTTTTCGCAAGGCTACCGGAGTAATTGCAAAACCTTTCCCTTTCAGCAGTTCAATCGCTGAAAGTATTGTGTTTGTGTTCTTCTCCTGACAGAAACCACCGAGTTCTCCATGAAATGTGCCATACTCCTTAGATGTGTATTCAAAACCGCTTCCGTCAGGTGTTGCACTTGTCATGAGCGCCTCCTCTTCGGCAAAAATTATCGGTGCATCGACACTTTTTGCCTTGTTGATGAATACAGCCTTGGTCTCTTTTGTTGTCTCGCCTATAACCACCGGGATTCCATGTTTGATTATTCCGGCCTTTTCGGCTGCGATTTCGCTCAGGGTGTTGCCCAGAAACTGTGTGTGGTCAGGGCTTATGTTTGTTATTATACAAAGTTCAGGAGTGATGATGTTGGTGCAGTCCAAGCGTCCTCCAAGGCCTACTTCTACAACTGCCACATCTACGTCCTGCTCGGCAAAGAAGGTGAATGCCATTGCTGTAGTCAACTCAAAGAACGAGGGCTGCAAAGGTTCAAAGAACGCTTTGTGCTTCTCTACAAAATTGACTACGAAATCTTTGCTCGCAGGCTTGCCGTCCACTCTCATACGCTCGCGGAAATCTATTAAATGCGGCGAGGTGTAGAGTCCCACCCTGTATCCGCTCTCCTGCAGTATTGCTGCAATGGTATGTGATGTCGATCCCTTGCCGTTTGTCCCTGCTACATGTATGGTGCTGAACTTCCGGTGAGGGTTGCCAAGATGGTTGTCGAGTGTTATTGTTGTCGATAACCCCTCTTTGTAAGCAGCACCGCCTACTTGCTGGAAGGGCGGTGCGCAATTGTAAAGATATGTGACTGTCTCTTCGTATGTCATTATCTTTCTGTTTTGTATATTCAAATATCTTGTCAGTCGAAGAAATTCTTGAAGCGGCGGAATATCTTCTCCTTGATGCTTTCGCTCGGCATGAAGTTATCCGATTTCTTGAAATTCTCGAATGCTTTCTTTTCGTCCTTGCTCAATGTCTCGGGGATATAAATGCTTATGTTTACAATGATATCGCCACGTCCATAACCGTTGATCACCGGCAATCCTTTGCCTCTCAGCCTCATTACCTTGTTGGGCTGTGTTCCTGGCTCGATTGTTATCTTTGCCTTTCCGTCTATTGTGGGGATTTCGGCCTGTCCGCCGAGAACTGCTGTCGGTATGTCGAGCAGCAGACTGTAAATCAGGTCATTGCCGTCACGTACAAGGGTAGGGTGCTGTTCCTCTTCTACAAAAATGAGAAGGTCACCCGGTATTCCGTTCCTTTTTCCTGCATTGCCGTGTCCGCGCATTGATAGCTGCATACCGTCATGAACACCTGCCGGTATATTTACCTCGACAACCTCTTCGCCCATGACAATGCCGTCACCGTTACAGTGCGGGCATTTGTTCTTTATGATTTTTCCTTCACCGTTACAACGTGGACATGCAACCTCTGTACGCATCATTCCAAAGAAACTCTGCTGTGTGCGCACGACACGTCCTGTGCCCTTACAGTCGGGGCAAGTTTCCATGGCATTGCCTTCGGCACCGCTTCCGTTACAGTGTGGACATACAACATATTTCTTCAGTTTGAATTTCTTTGTTATGCCTGTGGAAATTTCCTGAAGGTTCATCTTTACCTTTACTCGAAGGTCATTGCCTCTGTTTTTCATCGGTCGTGAAGAACCGCCACCGAAACCGCCGAAACCGCCTCCGCCGAAGATGTCGCCGAACATCGAGAAGATGTCGTTCATGTCCATTCCTGCGCCATTGAAACCACCGCCTGCAGCGCCTCCAAGGCCGGCATGTCCGAACTGGTCGTAGCGTGCCTTTTTGTCGGGGTCGCTGAGCACGCTGTATGCCTCTGCGGCCTCCTTGAACTTCTCCTCGGCAACTTTGTCGCCCGGGTTCTTGTCGGGATGATACTGGATAGCCAGTTTACGGTATGCTTTCTTTATGTCGTTTGCCGATGCGTTCTTGTCGACGCCGAGCACTTCATAGTAATCTCTCTTTTCCATAGTAGTAATTCCGGAGCTTCTTATTCGCCTACAGCAACCTTTGCATGGCGTATTACCTTGTCGTTCAATGTGTAGCCGGCCTGAATGCAGTCAAGTACCTTGCCTTTCATATTTTCGTCTGGGGTGGGTACCATTGCTATTGCCTCGTGGAAGTCGGTGTTGAATTCCGCACCTTCAGTCTCAATCTTCTGCAGGCCGTTCTGTTTCAGTATTCCCACGAACTTGTTGTATATCAGTTCCACACCGGTAAGTATCTCTGCGGCATTCTCATCCTTGGCCATGTTGGCAAGTGCGCGCTCGAAATCATCCAATACCGGGAGAATCGACTCTATGGCGCGCTCTCCGCCATTCTTTATCAATTCGGCCTTCTCCTTTATTGTACGCTTGCGGTAGTTGTCGAACTCGGCAACCTGGCGCAGATATTTGTCTTCGAGTGCGGCAACCTTTCCGTTGGCCTCGTCAAGTTGTTTCTGCAGTTCTTCCTCTGCTGTAAGCACCTCTACCTCAATCTCCTCACTCGCCTCGTTGTTCTCTTCTACAGGAATGTCGGTGTTGGCGTTAACCTCATCTTCTAAAATTTCTTTATCTTTTTCGCTCATAATCGTTAGGTTTTCTTGCTTTATAATAACAAATAGTTTGCCAATCTGTTTTTTGACAGAAATATCAGCCAAAGGTACTCTTT
Source organism: Bacteroidaceae bacterium (assembly GCA_017398805.1). Classification (GTDB taxonomy): domain Bacteria; phylum Bacteroidota; class Bacteroidia; order Bacteroidales; family Bacteroidaceae; genus HGM04593. The sequence goes on from JAFQEZ010000097.1 coordinate 15,275, forward strand.
TGACATGACATGTAGTGTCAATTTGGCAGATTTTGTTTTATTTGGCAAGCTTAGTTTCTCTGTTTGACGTATATTTATTATATTCGTACCATAAAATATTTATATGAAAACACTGGATTTTGGAATATACTCTCTTGCGCTTGTTTCTCCTTTTTTTGTACAGGCTCAGGGGTGTGGGGCTGAGAAAGAGTCCTCGCGGCCTAATGTGGTGCTTATATATGCCGATGATTTGGGATTCGGTGACCTAGGATGCTATGGTGCTAAGGGTGTCAGTACACCCAATGCCGACAGGTTGGCTGCGAACGGTCTGCGTTTTACCAATGCGCATGCCGTCGCCTCTACAAGTACCCCTTCTCGATATTCTTTGCTCACTGGCGAATATCCATGGCGCAAGCCGGGAACAGATGTGGCTGCAGGTAATGCCGCAATGATTGTATCTCCGGAGCAGTATACGGTTGCCGATGTGTTCAAAGAGGCCGGGTATAGGACTGCTGCATTCGGCAAGTGGCATCTCGGACTCGGTGCGGAAACAGGAAAGCAGGACTGGAACGGTGAAATTTCTCCGGCTTTGGCAGATATCGGTTTCGATTATTCCTATATTATGGCTGCCACGGCCGACAGGGTTCCATGCGTCTTTATTGAAAACGGCAATGTGGCGAACTATGACCCTACGGCACCTATTGAGGTGAGTTACAGGCAGAAATTTGAAGGCGAGCCTATAGGACGTGATAATCCCGAACTGTTGTATAATCTCAAGCATTCGCATGGGCATGACATGTCGATTGTGAACGGAATCGGACGCATAGGTTATATGAAGGGTGGTGGAACAGCCCTTTGGAAAGATGAGAATATTGCCGACAGTATAACGTATAAGGCAGTGGACTTTATTAAAGCAAATAGTGAACAACCGTTCTTTATATACTTTGCTACCAATGATGTACATGTTCCGCGTTTCCCGCATGAGCGTTTTCGCGGATCAAGCAGCATGGGCTTGCGTGGCGATGCGATTGCTCAGTTCGATTGGAGTGTAGGCGAGATTCTCCGTGCGCTTGAAGATGAGGGGGTTCTTGAGAATACTCTGATTATACTCACAAGCGATAACGGTCCTGTGCTCGATGACGGTTACGCCGATGAAGCCGAGGAACTTGTCGGCGAACATTCACCTACAGGATATCTGCGCGGTGGCAAGTACAGCACATTCGAAGGTGGTACGCGTGTGCCTTTTATAGTGCATTGGCCTTCAATGATTAAGGAGTCTGCGGTTAAGGACGGTCTTGTCTCTCAGATAGATTTCCTTGATGTCATGGCAAGCATAACAGGTGTGAGCGGCGGACAGCGTCTCTCGCCCGACGGAGCACCGATAGAGAAGAACAGTTGGCTTGGTGCCGATGACGGCGGCCGTCCTTTTGCTGTGGAGATGGCTGCAAACCACACACTTTCACTGATAATGTTCGGGTGGAAATACGTTGAACCTAAGGGCGGTCCCGCAATGGTCCCTTGGGGACCTAAGATTGAAACAGGATATTCTACAGATCCTCAATTGTATAAGACTGTTGACGGCGAATTAGATGAGAACAATAATGTTGCCGCAGAGAATCCTACGCTGGTAAATGGCTTGAAAGAGGAACTTGAGAGAATACGCAATACAAGAGGATATTATATTGAATGCAGATGAGTGCCAAGTTGAATGAAATACAGCGCAATGCGCTGATCGGACTTAATATTGTGAGGCTTAATGATATGCAGTTTGCAGCTGTCGATCATTGCCGCAAGAATGATAGCATGGTGCTTTTGTCACCCACGGGCACAGGAAAGACTCTTGCTTTCCTTCTGCCGTTGCTTGAACGGCTTGATGCTTCATGCAAAGGGGTGCAGGCAATGATTGTGCTGCCGTCGCGCGAACTTGCCAAGCAGGTGCTCGATGTGTGGCGTGCCATGGCGACACCGTTCCAGATGACGGCTCTCTATGGTGGCCGTCCGCTTGAGCAGGAGATTGCTTCGCTTGGCGGTGCATCGACATCGATAATTGTGGGTACTCCCGGTCGTTTGCTCGACCATTTGAACCGTTCATCCTTTGCTGTTGACAAATGCACTCATCTTGTTATAGATGAATTTGATAAATGCTTGGAGATGGGCTTTCAGGAGGAAATGTCGAAGCTCGTTGAGAAACTGCCTGCCATAACCTCGCGTTTTCTTCTTTCGGCAACCGATGCCGCTGAGATTCCGCTATTTGCAGGCAGTGCAGATATTGTCAAACTCGATTATCGTGGAGGTGGTGAACAGCCTGCCGTGCGCACCTCCTTCTACACGATAACAACCACCCCCGACAAACGGCTCGAAAAACTCTTCTCGTTGCTATGCTCGTTCGGTGGTGAACCTGCCATTGTATTCTGTAATTTCCGCGAGAGTGTCGATGAGGTATATAAATACCTTACAAAAGCATCACTTCACTGCGTTGCGTATAACGGAGCTATGGAGCAAAAACAGCGCGAACTTGCGCTTTACCGCTTCATCAGTGGCTGTTCCAATATCCTTGTGAGCACCGACCTCGCTGCGCGTGGTCTTGACATAAAGGATGTCAAGCATGTAGTCCATTATCAGCGCGCTCTTTCTGCCGACATATTCACGCATCGTAACGGACGTACAGCCCGTTGGGATGCCCAGGGTGCCGTGTATCTGATGGTATTCGAGAATAAGGAATTGCCGGACTTTGTTCCTTCGGAACTCGAGGAGTTTGCGTTGCCCAAGCGTAATACGTTGCCGTCTGCTCCACTGTGGACAGCGCTTTATGTGGGCAAGGGCAAACGCGACAAGATCAGCCGTGGCGACCTTGCAGGCTTCTTTATGAAGAAGGGTGGCTTGAAGCCCGACGAAGTGGGTACTATCCTTGTCTTCCCCGATTACTCTTATGTGGCGGTGAGAATGAACCGTATGCGCGAAGTTCTCAAGAAGGTTGCAGGAGAGAAAATCAAGGGCGTTAAGACAATTGTAATGCCGGCAAGGCTGTGATTTGTGACATTTTGCAATTGTATCTTTTTTTGCTAACTTCGCACATTGAATAAGAAATCGACTGAAATGGAAATATATAACTTCAATGCAGGCCCTTCGATGCTGCCGCGTGAGGTGGTGGAGCAGACTGCAGCTGCTGTGCTTGACTACAATGGCATGGGGCTGTCGCTCATGGAACTGAGCCACCGTTCGGCGGAGTTCAAGCCTGTTCTTGACGAGGCGCGTGCCCTGCTCAAGGAACTGCTTGATGTCCCTGCCGGTTACGAGGTACTGTTCCTTGGCGGCGGTGCGAGCATGCACTTCTGCATGGTGCCATATAACCTCCTCAATGTCAAGGCCGCCTATCTGAATACCGGTACCTGGTCTACAAAGGCCATAAAGGAGGCAAGGCTGTTCGGCGAGGTGGTTGAGGTCGCTTCATCGGCCGACAAGGCTTTCGGTTATATCCCCAAGGATTTTACAGTGCCAGCCGATGCCGATTATCTGCATATTACATCAAATAATACCATTTACGGTACTCAGTTGCGTCGCGACATTGATTCCCCTGTGCCGTTGGTGGCTGATATGTCGTCGGATATACTGTCGCGCCCTGTGGATGTCTCTAAATACAGTTGCATCTATGGCGGTGCGCAGAAGAACCTTGCACAGTCGGGGCTATCGTTCGTTATTGTCAGGGAGAGTGCGCTGGGCAAGGTGGAGCGTGCAATCCCCTCGATACTGGACTATCGTGTACACATTGCCAATGGTTCTATGTTCAATACTCCGCCCACATTGCCCATCTATACAGCGCTATGCAACTTGCGTTGGGTAAAGGAGCAGGGTGGCGTAGTGGAAATGGAGCGCCGTGCTGCAGATCGTGCTGCGGTGCTTTATGACGAAATAGACCGCAATCCACTTTTCTGCGGAACAGCCGCTGAAGAGGACCGCTCATATATGAATATAGATTTTGTTATGGCTCCGGGATATGAAGCGCTTGAGGGCGATTTTATTGATTTTGCCGCGTCGCGTGGAGTTGTGGCCATAAAAGGGCATCGCTCGGTTGGCGGTTTCCGTGCTTCGTGCTACAATGCGATGCCGATTGAGGGTGTACGCCTGCTTGCGGAGTGCATGCGCAATTTTGAAAAGAAAATAAAGGGTTAAGAATGCTTGAAGAGGATATATACAAGACCATAGAACAGCAGGGCGAGGCAATATACACCGAGAAACGTAGTAAGTTCCTCGCTTTTGCCATTCCTGTAACCACAATAGAACAGGTAAAGGAGCATATCGAGGCGTATCAGAAAAAGTATTACGATGCGCGACACGTATGTTATGCCTACCGCCTTGGCGAGCGTGGAGAGCAGGAACGTGCCAATGACAATGGTGAACCGTCCGGTACAGCCGGGAAACCCATTTTGGGGCAGATACACAGCAAGGAACTTACCAATGTACTCGTTATTGTGGTGCGTTATTTCGGTGGTGTGAAATTGGGCACCAGCGGTCTTATAGTTGCCTATCGTGCTGCTGCCGCCGAGGCGCTTGAGGCTGTTGAACATGTAGAGAAGACAATCAACGGCGAGATAATCCTGAAATTCTCCTATCCTTTGCTGAACGAGGTTCTGCGCATTGTCAAGGAGGAGGAACCCAAGGTGGTGGAGCAGGTTTTTGACAACGATTGTATGGTACGTCTCTCAATGCGCCTGTCGCGTTTGCCGCGCCTTGTAGAACGGTACGAGAAGCTTGTGATTTCAAGCAAGAACGATTTGCGCATTGAGCGCCCCGAATAATCAGAGACTTATTGGTAAGGAAACTATGAAGATAACAGTAATACAGCAGGATATAATTTGGAAGGACGTTGCGGCAAACATGAGGGTGCTTGAGGAACTTGTGGCAAATGCCGGACGTTCCGATCTCTATCTCTTCCCCGAAATGTGCTCTACAGGTTTCTGTATGCAGCCCGAAGGTGTTGCCGAGGAGGATGAGGGCTTAACAGTGCGGCTGATGAAGCGCCTTGCGGTAGAGTATGATGCGGCGATGGCTGTTCCCGTGATGACACGTGTAGGTGAAAAGTTCTACAACAGGATGTATTTCATTACCCCCGAAGGTGTTGTCGGCAAATATGACAAACATAATCTCTTTGAGTACAGTGGCGAGGACAAGGTCTTTCAGCCGGGCGAAGAAAAGGTTATATGGGAGTGGCGCGGCATACGTCTGCGTCCTGCAATCTGCTACGACCTACGTTTTCCTGTATTCCTTTATAATATGGCGGAATATGACGTGCTGCTGATTTCGGCAAATTTCCCCGACAGCCGTCTGCTTGCCTGGGATACCCTTGTGAGGGCGCGTGCGATAGAGAATATATGTTATGTGGCAGCATCGAACAGGGTCGGTGCCGATGAGTACGGAACATATAAAGGGCATAGCGTGATTCTCTCGCCCTATGGACAGACATTGGCGCAGTTCGGTGACGGCGAGCAGGGCAGTGCCACTGTTGAACTCGATAATGAGATGCTGCAGAAAATAAGGGTGATGCAACATCTGAACCGATAAATTGGGTTATAAAAGAACAGTTGTTTTATTCGGTTATCTTTGAATATTCAGGAATCTCCTGCAAAAAGGTAAAACTCCCTTTTTCGTAATCCATCTTGCAGCAATAGTGCCGGAGTCCATTGCTCACGATGAGATAATCTACCTGCAAGGTAAGGTTGTAGCGTGATATCTGCGCGAATACCTCTTTGGTGATTTTTACACTGGGTGCCTTGTACTCAACAATAACTCTTGGGCGCAGTTCCTTGTCATATACCACGGTATCACATCGGCGTTTCATGCCGTTGAGCATTATTGCTACTTCATTGGCCATGAGTGTGGCCGGATATCCTTTAAAGTTTGTAAGAAAATTGACAAAATGCTGCCTTACCCACTCCTCGGGAGTGAGCGCGACGTATGCCTTGCGCAACGGGTCAAATATCATGGTCTTTCCGTCGCGGCTGCACATTCTTGTTTCGTATGCGGGCAGGTTCAGCTGTAACATCTTTGCAAAAACGCGAATTTCATTTGACGTAAAATATGAAAGCTGTCTTTATAATTCACTCTTTTGTATTATCTTTGCAAAGATATAAAACAAATTCATTCCAACACACTCAAGCCCGGTCATATGGCAAAATATACTTATGATAGCATAATGTCGGAACTCAAAAACGGTGTTTTCCGTCCTGTCTACTACCTTATGGGCGAGGAAGGATACTTCACCGACAGAATTACCGGCTACATCATTGAAAATGCACTCACCGAACTTGAGCGTGATTTCAATCTTACGGTCTTCTACGGAGGTGAAACGGATATCGACACTGTGATAAACACAGCAAAACGATTCCCGATGATGGCAGAGCGACAGGTTGTTGTCGTGAAGGAGGCACAGGCTCTCAAGTCGATAGACTCCCTCGTGTTCTATCTGCAGAACCCTCAGCCTACAACGGTTCTTGTATTTGCACACAAGAACGGTTCAATCGACAAGCGCAAGAAGGTTGCAACGGAACTGGACCGCAACGGGGTGGTGCTTGATACGAAGAAGTACCGCGATGAAGCTCTGCCCGGTTTTATAACCCAGTGTCTTAGGGAAAAGGGGCTTACAGCCGACATGAAGTCGGTACATATGCTCCGTGAATCAATCGGTGCCGATCTTGCACGCATTGCCGGCGAGATTGACAAACTTGCCATTTCGCTTCCGCAAGGCACATCGGCAATAACCCCTGAACTTATTGAGGAACATATCGGTATCAGCAAGGAATATAACAACTTTGAGCTTCAGGCAGCCATTGTCAATAAGGATATATATAAGGCAAACAAGATAATAAACTATTTTGCGCAGAACCCCAAGAAGAATCCGATACAGATGACGCTTGCAATACTTTTCGGTTTCTTCTCCAATGTGATGATGTGCTATTATGCGCCCGAAAAGAGTGAACGTGGAGTTGCTGAGTTCCTTGGGCTAAGGAGCACATGGGGTGTCGGGGATTACATAACGGCCATGAAGAACTACCGTGCAATGCATGTGATGGAGATTCTTCATCTTATCCGTCTTGCCGATGCCCAGTCAAAGGGTGCTGAGGGAGCACAGACACCCGACGGCGAGATTATGCGTGAACTGTTGTACAAGATACTGCATTGATCCATTATCAAAATCCGGGTTGTTCCCCAGGCGTTTTATTGCAGTAACGTTCCTTATGACAAAATTTGGTTTGGGCTTTAAAACTGTGGATTTCGGTCTGTCAGTGACTTGTTTAAGAAAAAACTTAAATCATGACAAATATAAATCTTGACGGTTCTGCCATTGAATTTGAGCAGGACGGCAAACTCTCCTTTAATGAGGAAGAACATATATACTCGCTCAATGGAGTCGAATTCCGCTCTGTGAGCAACGTTGTAGGGATGTTTTTCCGTGAATTCGATGCAGTTGGCATCAGCCTCAAGAAATGTTTCGGCAATGAAACGGAGGCAGCGAAGTTACGCGAGGCATGGGAGTCAAAAGGTGCAATAGCAAGCCAGGCAGGAACATTCCTGCATAAGCAGATTGAAGACTATCTCAATGGCAAGGAGATTCCCGAACTGTTGTGCGATGTCTCATATCAGGGCAACTATGTAAAATGTAACCGGGTACTTGATATTTCCCGTGAATGGAGCTTCTTCAAAGCCTTTGAACGTAATACAACCTTCGTCCCGTTCCGTACCGAGTGGCGCATTTATGATGCCGATGCACGCATGGCAGGTACGCTTGATTTTGTGTGTGCTTGTGAGGATGGCACTTACGAGATATATGACTGGAAACGTAGCAACAAGATAGACCCTACTGAGCGCAACCCATGGGCAAGCGGTCTTAACGGATTGGAGCATCTGACCGATACATCTTACAGCCATTACTGTCTGCAGCAGAACCTTTACCGTTATATGCTGCAGAAGAATTATGGAATCAAGGTAAGCCGTATGAACCTTGTTGTCCTTCACCCCGAACTCCCTACATACAGGGTAGTGTCTATTCCTCCAATGGAACGTGAGGTGGCGATAATACTCGGGAAACTGTAGTTATACGCTTGCCGATGCTGCAGTGTGACAAACATTGGTGAAACAGCATCCGGTTACTGCCAAAATGTCAGTTGTGAACAACTGGCATTTTTTTTGTTTATAATAATGTGACGCTACAATGCGTCAAATAATATTTAGTAATCATAAACTTAAAAACTTATAATATGCAGAAAGGCAACATTGGGGTAACGACAGAGAACATCTTCCCCGTTATCAAGAAATTCCTTTACAGTGACCACGAGATTTTCCTTCGTGAGATTGTTTCTAACGCCATCGATGCGACGCAGAAACTGAAGACATTGTACGAGAAGGGTGAGTTCAAGGGAGAACTCGGCACACCAAAAGTAAGAGTGTCACTCGGCACAGATACAATCACCGTAAGTGATAACGGTATCGGTCTTACAGCAGAGGAGATAGAGAAGTATATCAATCAGATAGCACTCTCAGGCGCTACAGACTTCCTTGAAAAGTATAAGGACAGTGCCAACAGCATTATCGGCCATTTCGGTCTCGGTTTCTATTCGGCATTCATGGTCTCAAAGAAAGTGGAGATTGTGACAAAGTCATACCGTGACGGAGCGCAGGCCGTAAAGTGGAGCTGTGACGGAAGTCCTGAATATACACTTGAAGAGGTTGAGAAGAACGATCGCGGTACAGATATCATCATGTATATCGACGATGACAGCAAGGAATTCCTCAGCGAGAGCCGTATCAGCGGAATCTTGAACAAATATTGCCGTTTCCTTCCTGTGGAGATTGCTTTCGGCAAGAAGAAGGATTGGAAAGATGGTAAGCAGGTTGAGACAGATGAGGATAACATCATCAACGACACCACACCGCTCTGGACACGCAAGCCAAGCGAACTCAAGGATGAGGATTACAAGGAGTTTTATCGCAAACTATATCCTATGAGCGATGAACCGCTCTTCTGGATACACCTGAATGTGGATTTCCCGTTCCACCTTACTGGTATACTTTACTTCCCTAAAGTGAAGAGCAATCTCGAATTGCAGAAGAACAAGATTCTTCTTTTCTGCAACCAGGTTTATGTGACAGATGAGGTAGAGGGTATCGTTCCCGACTTCCTGACACTGATGCACGGTGTCATCGATTCACCGGATATCCCGCTTAACGTTTCACGTTCATATCTGCAGAGCGACTCGAATGTGAAGAAAATCTCTACTTATATATCAAAGAAGGTGTCCGACCGTCTGCAGCAGATCTTCAAGAATGACCGTAAGGATTTCGAGGAGAAGTGGAACGACCTTAAGATATTCATCCATTACGGAATGCTCACCGAGGAGGATTTCTATGACAAGGCAAACAAGTTCTCATTGTTGCAGGATACAGACGGCAACAAGTACACATATGAGGAGTACAAGAATCTTGTAAGTGCAGAGCAGACCGACAAGGAGGGTAATGTAATATATCTCTACTCTAATGATAAGGAGAAGGAGTACAGCTTCATTGAGAATGCAAAGAGCAAGGGGTATAACGTCCTGCTTATGGATGGTCAGCTTGATGTCGCACTCATCAGCCTGCTCGAGCGCAAGTTCGAGAAGACACGCTTCACACGTGTGGACAGCGACACAATCGAAAATCTTATTTTAAAAGAGGATTTCAAGACAAGTACTCTTGCCGAGACACGTCGCGAGGTGCTTACAGGTATTTTCGAGAGCCAGTTGCCTTCGATGGATAAGAAGGAGTTCCATGTAATGACACAGGCAATGGGCGAGAACGGTGCACCGGTGATGATAACACAGGCAGAGTATATGCGTCGTATGAAGGATATGGCTGCAATACAGGCCGGAATGTCATTCTATGGCGATATGCCGGATATGTTCAACGTATTGCTCAATGAAGAGCATCCCCTTGTAAAACGTGTTCTTGAGGATGCAGAGAGTGCATGTGCCGAAAAACTGCAACCCATAGATGCCTTGAAGGCCGAGAAAGAGAACCGTCGCAAGGAATTATACGATGCGCGTAGCGGCAAGAAGGATGACGAGGTTCCCCAGAGCGAGAAGGATGAACTCTTTGAAATAGAGAAAGAGATTACTGCCGCAAAGAGTCAGAAAGAGGCTGTTCTTGCAGAATATGCAGCCGGAAACAATACGGTGAAGCAGCTCATTGATATTACGCTTTTGCAGAACAATATGCTCACAGGCGAGGCACTCAATAACTTCGTGAAGCGCAGTATTGAGATGATGAAGTGAACGATATAAAATACCAAGTGGAGGATTGACAGAATTTTTTGTCAATCCTCTTTTTGTGCAATACAGCTGTTTTTCTTAAATTTGTATGCTATGAAAGACAAACTGTATGATTTCTTAAGCAAAGGCATATTCTGTCTTCTGCTTGTTTTTGCAATAAGTTGCGGCGACGATAACAAAAACAGTACTGTTCCTTGTTACGGTGACAGCACTCCCGATTCCGTTCTGCGGGATAGTTCTGTTTTTGAAGGCAAACCCAACAAGATTGTATATTGGGACCGTAGACGTGAATTCAATGATGGAAATGACGTACATCTTGAAGCGGCATCAAAGATTGGTATAAATCCACTTGAAAGTAGGGGTGATATCCCCAAAGCCTCAAAACCGCTTTATCTAATATGTGGAAATATGGGTTTTAAGGGTCCTGAACCCTATGTCGTGGATAAATTGACCCACTCTTCGCCATTGTTGGTCAAGGAGGCTGCCGACCTGTTGACCGACATAAGCGTGAATTTTCAGGACTCTTTGCGCAACAAACATATTTCACCGTACAGTGTGGTTGTAACCTCAGTTCTCAGGACCGATGAGGACGTAGAACTCCTTTCAAAAAGAAATGTAAATGCTGTTGAACGCTCCGTGCATTGTTACGGCACGACAATGGATATCTCATGCAAGCGTTTTGTCAAGCACAACCCTAAAGACAAGGATGCACGCGAGGTCGACCTCATTGCCGTGCTCGGAGAGGTATTGCGTGACCTGAAAAATGCCGGCAGATGTTATGTCAAGTACGAAATCAAGCAGCACTGTTTCCACATTACAGCCCGACAGCGATAGGGTGAGTAGTATATATACGGATGGCGCATCGTAGGGGCACCTCTTGTGGGTGCCCAAAAAGTTGAAAGTTGAAAGATGAAAGCTTGTGCAAGCGAGCGAAAGCCAAGTTTACTTGAGCTTTTACAGCGAGTGCAGCCAAGGTTCAAGCCCACGCAGTGGGGTTAAAGTTGCGAAAGCAACTTCGACGACACCGGCAGCAACAGGTCGCAGGTTGCACTCCCACCCCTCCGCCAGTAAACTGGCACCTCCCCTCAGGCAGGGGAGGAGTTTAAGTCACGCCCTGCGGGTTGCGATTAGACGGTGTTGTCAAAGTGGAAAGTGGATTGAGATTTTTCGCTTTGCTCA
>JAFQEZ010000098.1 GCA_017398805.1 Bacteroidaceae bacterium
TAAAAAGTAAATTTCTGTGTTACGTTTGCCTTCAAAATCCTCATTTACGCTTAGTAAACTGCGGTTTTGAAGCCTGCACAAGCCTTGAACTTTGCTTTTTATTCACCCCCAACAAAAAGAGGATGACTTCGGGTCACCCTCTTGAGTTTATAAAAACATCAGACCGTTTCTCATTTTGAGGGATCAAAATCCTCGGGGGTCTCAACGACTTCTCCAGGTTCAACAACCTGACCGGGAAGTGGCAGATACCAGTTTGACTCATCGATCATCTTGCTGTAAACAGCCGGGTCGTACTCAAAGTCGGGATGACGGTGAGATACCTTGTTATTGAATGAACGTCCTGCAATACGTTTTGCAAGTATATCATTGTCTCCAAGGGCCTTTGATACACGCACAAGGTCACCGAAACGGCTTCCCTCCCATGCAAGTTCAAGAGCCATCTCATCAAGGATAATCTCGGACATGTAAAGCAAAGAATCTTCACGTGTAGGCTTGGTTGTAATCACCTCTTTGCCATTCTGCATTTCAGTATAACCGAAGTAGCGTGCCACATTGATGCTGTCAAGTGCAAAATAGATATTGCGCTCGCTGTCACCTGAACCTCTTGAGTGGATACCGATATTATTCTCGAACCTGGTATCTGTAAAGTTATATCCGATTGAATCGGTATAAGAAGCAAGATACTTCTCCATCACGTACTCAACCTTGAGAGTATCACCTGTCACTTTGTCAATATCATAACGCTTGATTGTATCACCATTGGCATTGATACGATGACGCTCCTTATATACAGGATCCTTAAGAACTGTATAATCATGCTTTACACCCTCCTTGAGGATGACCATTGCAAGATCCATGGCGCCTTCATAACCCTCACGTTCCATACCCATGAGAGCCTCTGCAAGACGGAGATATGCCTGCTCAGGACGTGCAAGTATGATATATGGAGTACCCATATTAGATACATACATAGCATCATGACCGAATATATTCTGATCGGTGTTGAACTTACCAATCAGGTTCTTATACTCGGTTTTAGTCTCGTCAGCAGAAATCTGAGAGTAAGTTGTCGAAGGAAGACGCAAGTCACCTGGGTGAGTGTAGTTATGACTATACTCAACAAGAGTAGGCTTCTCGATGTCCTCACCCTCCACATAGCGGTAAATCTGGCGCTCAGACAATGAAATCATAGCAGGAGATGCCATTACCTGTGAACCACCTATGTCACCTTGTGGCGCAAAGATGTCGGCAATCTCTGAAACGGTACCATGAAGAGATGTGCTTGCATATGGTATAATGGTAAGGAAATTGTCGCTATTTTGGGTAAAAGCCTTAACAGCAAAAAGCTCACCGAAGCGATTGGACATAGATTTACCCTCCTGAGATGTATACTGGGAAACAAAGTTCCTGTCAGAATACTTAAGAGCAGTAGCATTTGTCTGCGCACCGGTCAAGAGGTTATAATAGCACTGAGCCGCATTCTTGTAGTCGCCGGCACCGCCACGCCACAAGTACATGTCACCAAGGAGCATGCGGATAGGAACAAAGAGTTGCTTTGTGGCAACATCGGTGTTCACCAAAGAACCGCCGCTGGTGTAACCGAACTTCAAGACCTTACCGTCGCTATCCCATGCAGGCATCGGATAAGCAGCCGGATTCTCATATGGGAGAATATCAGCAATGAGGTTTGTCAATACATCATTGCGTGAAAGCATCGGCTGGTTCATAACCTTCTCTGCCGCACTGTGAGAAAGGATTGGTTCTGTGAAGTAAGGAATCTCGTTATAGTTGATGGCAAGCTGCAGGTATGTCCAGGCACGCACACTCTTCACAGCAACATACTCAGGCAACATAAGCTTCACATTGTTCTTCTCAAGAGTCGTATCAACACGTGCAAGGTAGATGTTACAGTTGTTGATGATGGCATAATAGTCCTTGACATCAAGATATTTGTTGGTCTCGACATTGAAGACCGATCTGCTTATCTCCTGAATATCGACAACAGCCTTGGATTCGCTGATGTCAATAAGGTCAGCACGAACCTCATTGAGGATAATCTGACGGTCACCGACATCCTGAACACCCTTTAGAATACCCAGTACAGAATATACAGAGTCGTTCAATGTCCAGTCCTCGAACTCATACTCAACACGATTAGACTCTACATTCAGCATATCCTCGCAGGAACTGAATAAAAAGGCTCCGCAAAGAAGGAATGTAACTGTATAAATAAAATTCTTTTTCATTGTTCTTTATTTTTATCCTTGAGGCGCTTGGGGTTTCCCCCAAGCACCCTTCAGGAGATATTTCTTAGAGGTTAACTTTCAAGCCAAGGTGGAAACTGCGTGTCTGTGGAAGAAGACCTGCATCAACACCCTGATACAATACGTTGTTGTTAACAGAGAACTCAGGATCGTTACCCTTATAGTCTGTCAATGTAAGAACATTCTCGGCAGCGCACCATACTGTGAGACCCTGAAGCCAACTTACATTCATTGGAACATTATATGAAAGCTTCACAGTCTTTACACGGAAATATGAGCCATCCTCAATCCAACGGTCAGAGAAACGTGAGTTACCTACAGGGTCACCATAAGCGACTGAAGGGATATTGGTTTTCTGTCCATCAATTGTCCAACGGTTAAGCATTGCTGATGTCTGATTGAAGAAACTTGAACCGCTCTCGAGCTGCTGACGATAGAAATTATATACATCATTGCCTACAGAGTAGTTGCAGTTGACATCAAGCTGGAGTCCCTTATATGAAACACGTGTAAATACATTACCGTAGAAATCAGGGTTAGGATTACCGATGACAACCTTGTCGTTCTCATCAATGCATCCGGGATCATTGCCGGGATTAACATCTACAAAGTGGACATCACCCGGTTTGAAGTACTGCTTTGCACCTGTAGCATCGCGCTGGAAGATAGCAAGCTGGTCAGCCTCTTCTGTGCTGCTGATGACACCATTTGTCTTATAACCCCAGAACGAACCGATTGATTCACCGACCTTGGTTATAACCTGACCGCCATATACATTTACAGGAGCGATGTTCTCGTCAAGGGCTGTAATCTCATTCTTGTAGTGACCGATAGAAGCACCGAGTTCCCACTGCCAATCCTTGTAATTTATGAGCTTGGCATTTACAGTTGCCTCAATACCGGTGTTCTTGAGTTCACCACCGTTTGTCCAATACTTGTCCATACCTGTCACGAACTGGTACTGCTTCTGTACAAGCAAATCACTTGTCTTAGAGTGATACCAATCCAAAGAGAGTGCAAGACGGTCCTCGAACAAAGAAGCATCAAGACCAACATTGAAACGTGCTGTCTGCTCCCATTTGACACCGTCGTTCTCGACATTGCCGAGCTGAAGACCCATTGACTGGTCATAGTACTTGACAGCCTGCAGATAGCTGCGTGCCGCAAAGTAGTCGATTGCGTCATTACCTGTAACATCGAAACCGGCACGCAACTTGAGCATGTTTACAGGCTTGATCTTGAACCAAGGTTCAGAAGATATAAGCCATGCAGCCTGCACCGATGGGAAGAAACCCCATGAAACACCGCACATCTTGAGAGCACCGTCGGCATTTGAACCGAAACGTGATGAAGACTCAAGTGATGCAGCCAACTGCAGGAAGTAACGTGTCTTGTATGAGTAGTCTGCTGAGAGATACCAAGAGATATTGGACCATACATTATTGTCACCCTTATTCTCAAGGTGGTCGAGGTTGGTGTTGACATTGAAAGAGTTGTCATTACCAGAGTTCGCACCTGAGATTGAGTTCGAGTCGAAGTTGAAGTTGGTGTAACGGAAACCTCCGAATGCAGAGATGTTGTGTGCGCCGAAAACCTTGCTCCACTCAACACGTGTATCACTCAAAAGAGCAGTCTCCTTACCGAAGAAAGATGATATGAAGTTACCGATCTTTCCGTTGAGGGAAGGAACATAGAAGTGATAGTAATTGTTATCAGAAGAGGTTGGATAAGGGAGATAGTACTTCTCGCTGACACGGTGCAGAGAGTAGTTGAAAGTCTCTGTTATCTTAAAGTCACCGAGCTTGAGTTCAGGAGCTACGGTTATACCCATGTTGGTATACTCCATCTCGTTCTTCTGTGCATCGGAACCCTTTGAAAGAATTGTCATAGGGTTATAGTACGAGTTGTTAGGATAAGTGATACCGGCGGCTTTTGCCACATCGAATGCAAATGTATCGCTATAATCAAGAATTGTACTTATCTCACCTGTAGTCGCATAGCGATAAGGGCTGAGGAAAGGAGACTTTATTGCTGCGAGAACACCTGTAGAAGATACCGGGAATGCACTCTGGTCCTCACGCATACCGTCGTCAAGGAGTTCGCGACCCACCTTTGAGTAAGAAATGTCAAAACGTGTATTGAAATTCTTTGCAAGACTTACATCTGAGTTCAAACGAATGTTCAAACGGTCGAAATTGTTACCCTTGAGCGGAGAGTCTGAGAGTGTATAGCCGAATGAGAAGTTATACATAGCAATATCATCACCACCCTCTACATTTACCTTATAGTTCTGTGTGAGAGCCTCACGGTAAACAAGGTCGGACCAATCGGTATTATTGTGGAACTTGTTGTAATAGATGAAATCCTTATCCTCACGCAGAAACGGGATATTACGGTTAGCATTTACATCCATTGTACCTATGAGGTCATTCGCATAAAGGCGATAATCGTCTGTACCCAACAGATCCTGTGTTTTGGGCGCAAGAGCAACATTCGCATAAATGTTGGCTGTAATCTTAGTAGCCATACTCTCACCACGCTTTGTATTGATGATGAGTACACCGTTGGCTGCACGGGCACCATATATTGCAGCACCGTTCTTCAGGAGCTTGACCTCGCGGATATCATTAACGTCAATCGCATTGAGTACATTGTTGTATGCACCCATGTGAATAGCCTCAGTGCCCTCCTGCATATCCCATATCACACCGTCGACAACAACCAAAGGCTGTGTATTGGCGTTCAATGAGTTAATACCGCGGATGAACATCGCATTACCGATACCGGGAGTTCCGGAACGGGTTATTGAACGCACATCGGCACCGAGTTGGGTTTGGATGTCTGCATCAACTGAGATCGACGCAGAGTTATAATCCTTGAAAGAACGCTCTGAATTGACTATAATCTCCTCGTTATAAGCACCCTTGAAAGCATTTGAATGAAGGCGGATATTGATAATATCCTTATCCGCTGTTGCCTTCTGGGCAAGCAGATAGCCTTCGGTAGAGAAGTCAAGCAGAGTCACATATGACGGGATATTAATTTTGTACTTACCGTCAGAATCTGTCATCGCAGTTATCTTCTTGTTTCCGGTAGCCTGTACACGCACACCGGGCAACGGTTGGTTCGTTGCGGCATCGTAAACGGTACCGGTAACAGTACGAACATCTTCTGCAACGACACTCTTGGTCTCGACCTTTACAGAATCGTTTGCTGCGTAAGCGTCAGAATTGAATGCTGACGCGTGGACTGCCGAAGGCAACAGGGCCATCAGCGCCACCGATAATTGCATAAATTGTCGCATATACATAGTTGATTTCTTTTTTTACTTCTACAAACTATTCCTCTTCAGTCTCTTCAACCGGAATGAGCATAATTGCATCAATACGGATTGTATAATCATACTTTCTTACATTACCGCCCGTCTCCACCTTAAGATAGAGGTTATAATCCTCGTGGCTGTAGGTGTTATACAACTCGCAATAAGGAATATCAAGTATCACTTTCTCGCCTTTGCTGTCTGTAATGAACAATGTGTCCACGCGGTCGGGCAACGACTCTATGTTACCACTCTTGAAGATATTGCCGCTCTGTCCTTCCATTGCTACAGTGAATGTATATCTGGTCGGCTTGAGTTCGGAAGCTTCAACATCGGCATTTGTAACGTTCTTGGGAACTGTAACCACTGCAAGATAATACTTTGCCGACAATGCATTAGGCAACTTGTAGGAGGCACGTGCAGGTGCATTCTGAGGTGATATACCCTCGAAATAGCTATTGCCCGAAATCTTGACATCGGCAAAAAGGGAATCCTTGTTAAGCTGGTTCTTAGATGCAGAACGGTTATACTCGACAATATTCTCAGTCTTGTACCTCATGGCATCATTCTCCGCCTCAACCTTGATTGTATCGTAGAAGAGTTCCTGGAATGTGAAAGGACACTTGTCAATCACCTTGAAGGTACCGTTTGAAAGCTGTTTCTCAGATATGACAAACTCCTCTACCTGAGACTTCAAGAGTTCCTCTCTACCACCATTCTGCCAGATAGGCAGGATTGAATCAGGACTATCTACATAAATCTGTTCATTGTCACTGAACGTCATATACTTCAACGCATTGATACGTGTGTAGTGCTGACGGAGAGAATCACGATCTTCGGCCTTTACCGAAGTCGGATTCTTGCTCTCAAGGCTATAATTGAAGAACTTTTCCGACTTAGATGTAAACTCATCCCAAGCAGCGTTTGTCGGCACATATACTGTATATGTCGAGTCCTCATTATCAAGGAAGCCCACACCATCCCAGTGGTTCAGGATTCGGTTGTTTGTCACAAACACAGAGTCAAGGTAAGTCTGCTCACCGTTTACAATAGGTCCCATAATACTCTGTCCGGGAGAGAACTCGGTCTCATTGAAGGAGTAGATGAAGTTGCTCACAGAATCTACATTCTCGGCAATCTTAAGATACTCCATGATGTTGTACTTGTACTCGGCAGGTGAAGCAATCTTATGCAATACACCATTCTTTACACGGTTGTTGCACTCGATGAGAGGGCATCCGTCAAAGGTGTATCCCGCCTCTCTGTCGCCCATAAAGGTCACTACCTTGTCATTGAGCAACAATATCTTGTTCTTATTGTCCAAAGTACCGTTCGCAGCACGCAAATGGTTTGAGACATGTGCCATCACAAAACGGTGGAAGACATCTTCGCGATTACCCTCCTTTACCTCGTTCAAAAGCGAATCCTTATTGAAAGAACCGTCTACCGGTGCCCAAAGAGTGTATACTCTTGACTTGTTGAAAAGGGAGTCGGCACAATGTTCGCCACAACTGTTGATTACCTCAACAAAATCTTCAAGGTCAGCATCTGCTAGCAGAACCTCATACAAAGTCTTGTTGGCGTTAGGCACTTCCTCGGTCACCTTGAGACCTTCAGAGTCGTCGCATGACGTACCCATGAAAAGGGCTGCAGCCATCATAACGCCGGTCAGAATCCTATGCTTAAATTTTGTATTCATATATATTAGTTTTTTTCTTTCTTAACCCTGCCACCGCCAGATGAAAGAGGGGTGGCATTATATCAATCGGTTCTCCTGTCAGTTCATCTCGGTTGATTCATCATCATCCTCATATGCCGGGTTCTGTTTCAACAGTTTGTTATATCGCAACTCGTCGATATAAATAGGCATGAACAGACCATCGATAGTAGACATCTTACTCTTTACGACACCCGAGTTGCTGTCAAGCTTGTCGGCAACGAACTTGATGTTGTTGGTTGATTTCTCGCAGAGAGCCTTACGTACGAGGTCGAACCAACGCTTACCCTCGAATGAGAGTTCAAGCAGACGCTCCTTGAGGACAAGTTCTTTCGCTGTTTCACGTGTTTGGTAGTTTCTCTCGTTCAAAGGCTTTTTGATATTGGTAGAATCCATGCGTGAACGTGTGTTGATTACCTTCACAATCTCAAAAGACTTCTTGAAATCCTCAGGACCGGCAGATGGACGTGAAACCATAGCCTCTGCCATCATAAGCATGACGTCGGTCTTGCGGTAGATAATCCAGTTGGCATCATATTCGCTTGATTTGCGGAAGTCAGTAGCAGGTGAACTCTTTGCCGAATACTTTGCGATCACGATATCGGTAGGCTCATTAGAAGAGCTGCCGCCTCCGGCAGATGTACCGGCGCTGACACTCGTTGCATTTGTAAAAGAGTATGCACGCAAGTCATCAGACTCGTAGTTCTTGCCCAAGAAACTTGTAGGAACAACTACTAAACCACGGTTACCGTCTGTTCCGTACATATTGGCAACACCTATTGCAAAATAGTTATCAACATTCGCACCTTCGACCTGAAGTTCAAAGATTGACTCACGAGAGTTCTTTGTACCGAATATCTCATTATAAACAGTACTGATCTTTTCATCGGTACGATCCTCCAACTCGCCTTCGTTCTGGAGCAGGTTGTACGGGAATCTCTCGGCATTAGGTTTATCTTTCATGCTCTCCTCATACTTTGCATCCATCTTGGCAAGGAGTTCCTCGCAGTTCTCAACACAAAGATCGTAATACTTCTGAACGTCACCGGCAGCTACAAGGTCTGTCTGACCTTCATAGTATGTAGCGAACGCCGCACGCCAAAGGTTTACGTCTGCCTTTATTGCAAGTACCGCATTCTCTGTAATACGGCCGTAGTTATGCGAAATAGTACTGAAGTTACCGGACTTCATAACCATTCCCTGCGCCTTGTCAAGGTCGGCCATGATAAGGTTGAGAGCCTCGATTGGATGTACCTGAGAGTACTGAGGCATTTCGCTGTCCTCGGATACTGACTTGAGCGCCATAGGAATATCACGGAATGCACGCACAAGATAGAAGTGTGCAAGAGCACGCAAAGCGTACATCTCACCCTGAACGACCTGAAGGTCGCCCTCGGTAAAATCAGGGTCATGCTCCAACACCTGCGGTGCACGTTCAATCACAAGGTTTGCAGTCTGTATCGCTTCGTAATATACAGCCCAGTTTGAATAAGGGTTCTCGTCAAGGATGTTGGCCTCGACAATATACTTGAGATCCTTGTTATAACTTGCAGGGTATGTCATGTTGTCGGCACGCAACTCACCCCAAACAATCGCTTTTTGTACGGCATCACTGCTGAGCAGGTTAAGATATGCCTTGGCCATTACACCATTCACGTCATCCTTGGTCTGCCAGAAATGCTCCTCTGTTATGACTCCGGGAGGAATGATTGTCAGATAGTCGGTACATGAACTCATCAATGTACCACACATAAGGGCACATACAATGGCGAATTTCTTATATATCTTTGATATCCTTTTCATAATAGTCAACTTTTAGAAACCAAGAGAAAGTGAAATTGTATATGAACGTGAACGTGGAGTCTTGGTATTGTCATATGCAATACCCTCGCCGCCGTTTGCCACCTCAGGTTCAAGACCTGTATACTTGGTCCAGAGGCAGAGGTTATCGGCAGATGCATATATATTCATGTTCTTCAGACCCACCTTCTTGAGCCACTCGGCTTTCACTGAGTAAGAAAGCTGAAGATTAGAGAGACGTACATATGAAGCATCCTCTACATAACGGTCGCTACCAAGGTAGTTGTATGCAGAACTTCCTCCGTAAACGGCACGTGGAATCTCTGTGATATCACCCTCCTTGCGCCAGCGCCAGTTAACGGCATAACTCTGGTTGTTGAATGAAGACATGTTCTCGAATGACATACGTGAACTGTTCACGACATCAACATCCCAACGATATGTAAAGTTGGCCTTGAGTGACCATGCCTTGTAACGGAGTGTAAGACCGAAACCACCCTGTGCCTTAGGATTCGAGTTACCCAAGTAAACAATATCGAGCTGGTTGATTGTACCGTCATGGTTGACATCCTCATAGATGGCATCACCACCACGGAACTCATAGTCATTGTATGATGTCAGGTTCTCATTGTCGAAGAAGAGAGACATCTTCTTTGGAGTACCGTCGGCCTCATATACCACGTTGCCTTCTGAATCACGTACGATAGGACATGTACCGTTGCGGCCTGCAGCCTCTTCGGAAAGCGCCTTCTCCCAGTTCTTGTAGCTGTAACGGTAAACGCCCTTGTAACGGAAACCGTAGATTGCACCGCTTGGGTTACCTACCTGGATACGTGGCAGATACTTTGTATTTTCGGGAATCTCGTACTTACCGTTCTTGTTCTCAAGGTATGCCTCTTCGAGTTCAAGAATCTCGTTGTAGTTGTTACCTATGTTGAAGTAGAGATCAAGTTTGAGGTCCTTTGCGAGCTTGAGGCTATTGAGTCTGATGTTAAGCTCCCAACCGGAGTTGCGTACAGAACCGGAGTTCTTGTATCTCAACTCGGAGTAACCTGTTGTTGAAGGTATTCTGTAGTCTTCAATCAACTGGTCATCTGTTACACCGTTATAGTAGTTGAATGAACCGGTAACCAAATCACCGAAGAAACCGAAGTCAGAACCGATATTCCACTCGCTCTTGCGTGAACAGCGAAGGTCGGTAAGACGGATACGGTCCATCTGGAAGGCAGCCAGACCCAAATAGCTCAAGTCATTGCCATTGTACTTAAATGGCGAGTAGCTGTTGTATGTACTGTTCTCGGTAGGAGCGTGACCGTCCATACCCCAACCCGGACGGATAGAGAGCATGCTGACAATCGGGCGTCCCTTGACTTCCTTGCGTGCCCACTTCATCCAATCCTCGTCAATGATGTTCCAACGTCCTGAAACGGCCGGGAAGACAACCCACTTTCTGTCATCACCCATGGCAGTAAGACCCTCGCCACGTACAGATGCACCGATATTATACTTGGACTTATATGAGTAGTGAGCCTGCCAAACGAAGTTGAGACCACGGCTCTCCCACTTGCCGGAACTTGCACTTGCAGGTTTTGAACCCACAGTCGAGCTAGAGATATTACCTGTAGGAAGACCTACTGCAGTTGCAGCCTGGTTGTTACCGCTGTTGGTGTTCATCTCGAAACGGAAGTTGCTTGTCAGATAGTGATCCTTGCTGCCAAGATATGGAGTGAAGACAAACTCATGACGTGTTGTAAAGCCAAGGCTCTTGCTGTCGTTTGCTTCTGATTTGTTCTTCTCCTGAGCATCCCAATCGGCCATTGAAAGGGCAGCCGGAGTGAATACAGAACCTGCCGATGTTGAGGCACTGAGGTTAACCATACCACGGTAGAGCAACCTCGTCTCATCTTCCTCTATACCCAGAAGGTTGTACTCAAGAGTAATCTGTGGACTGATACTGTAGTTCTCGGTGTAGTACTCTGCAAGGTGACCCACTGCAATCGGGTTCTTCTGACCGTTCAATACGCTCTCGAGAGTATTCTTGTTCTCGAAATCAAGCATTGCGTAGTACTCATCCGTATTGTTGCCATAGATATCCTGCTTATAGATACTCATGTTAGGCATCATCAACAATGAGTTATAAAGAAGGTCCATGGTATTTCTTCTGTTCTTGTTGTATGTGAAGGCGAAGTCGGCCATAACCTTGATACGGTGTGAAACGAAGTAGTCAAGGTTAAGACGTGTAGTGAAACGCTGACCATACTGACCTATCACCTGACCGGTCTCCTCACGGTAACCTCCGGAGATACGGAAACCTGCCTTGTCACCACCACCTGAAAGGTTGATGTTGTACTCGTTACTGTAACCATGCTTTGAAACGGCATCCACCCAGTCGGTATTGTTGTTGAAGTTCTCGTACTCGGGGAATGTCTTGTCATAGTTGAGCTCAGGAATAACGCTCGCCTGCTGGTTCTGGTTGAAGAGAGCCTGCTTGATAAGCATTGTATAGTCGTCACCGTTAAGCAGGTTCATACCGCTTGGTGTCCACTTGTCCTGGAACTTATAAGAGAAGTTCACACGTGTAGGACCGCGCTTACCACGCTTTGTCTTGATCTTGATGACACCGTTCGCACCACGTGAACCGTAGATGGCACATGAAGCCGCATCCTTGAGTACCTCGATCTCGGCGATATCCTCGGTGTTGATCATAAGGAGCTCGGCAAACTTGTCCTCTGTTGCAGCCTCGAAATCGAATGAACCGTCATCAACGTCCCAAATGTTGTCGTCCACTACAATGAGCGGAGTTGCATCACCACCCAATGTAGAGTTACCACGAAGACGCATCTGTGTACCGGCACCTACGTCACCTGAACCGAATACGACATCAAGACCCGCAATCTGACCTTGAAGTGCCTGGTCAACCGAAGCAAACGAAAGACCCTCCATCTCTTCCATGCTGATCCTCTGCGTAGCAGTGGTCATTTCTCGTTCAAGAATCTCAAGACCACCATTGCGGACTCTCTGTTCTGCGACAAGCTCCACCACCTGAAGAGCATTGTCCTCGACCATTCTCACTTTAAAAACAGTGCGGCCACCTATGGCTATCTGCTGTTTTTTATATCCGATGTACTCAAATACAAGTTCATTGCTTGTATTCCTGACAACCAAAGAGAAGTTACCTTCCATATCGGTCTGTGCAGCCGAGATGATACGGTCACTCTTGTCACGCTCTGTAACGGTTGCCATAAACAGCGGACCTTCGGAATCACTGTACACGTTACCCGAAATTCTCGTACCTTTTTGTGCAAATGCAGTACTGCCCAACGAACAGAAAAGCACGAGCAAAAATAAATGTTTTATTCTTATCATGGCTAATTATGTTTGTTCTACTTCACAATTGTATTCAGCTCATTACTCTGCTTCAACAGCCTTTTCACGGAGGACTCTGTCGATAACATTACCATTGTTGTCGACCTTGAGCATATACTCGTAACCCTCTTCTGTTGCAGGCTCTGTCACATAATCATAGGTCTTGACACCGTCGGCATCCTTTTTCTCTGTTACCATAAAGCCCTCGGCTGTTATAAGTATCTTGTTGCCCTCGGCATCAAGGACAAGTGTCTCACGTGTAAGAGCATCGTATGCAGGGTCTGCTGCATCGAGCGGTTTCATAAGGTATGCAAGACGCATTCTGGTCTCTACACCATTCTTGTCAAGCATTGTCACGTAGCCGAAGTCTGCAACAAGATATGGCTTGCTGCCATCCTCGAGCTGTACAGAACCGCTGGCACCGTCGACTGCCATCACATTTACCAATTCGCCGGTTGTCGCGTAACGACGGAAACGGCCGTCATAACCGAACAGACCGTCATTGAGAAGAGCACGGTCAACAGGCTGGATAACCGCAAATGATGATGTTGCGATGTGACCATTGGTCTTTGCTGTAAGCTTGATATCGCGTGACATCACGTTCCAAGTCTTGCCTTCATCCTCCTTTACATCATTGACAACGCGTGCCACATTGCCCTGTTGGTCAGTGATGAGCAAGGTTGAATTGTTCGCGTCGCTCTTAACGGTAATCTCGTAGAATCGTCCTGTCTTTGCATCGATTACAGAGGTTGCGAAATTAGCCTCGGTGTAGTAGCCGCCTTCCGGTGAAGGCAATGAGAATGGAACTGCATCTACATAAACCGAGTTATCCTGGAAGTGATAGCGCAGGAAGTTGTTAAGCAGGCGCATTGCAGCAGCAGCCTTGAGAGGCTGGTCGGCAGCAAGGTCTGTTATCTGCTCCCATGTAGGAAGACCCTTCTCGTCAATCAAAGCCCTTACAGACTCGTTTGAAGGAATATATACCGTATAGTGATATGTATTGAAGAATGGTACAAGACCAACTTCCTTACCATCTGTTGATGAGAAGAATATAGAATACACCTTGAGTGAATCGCTCTTTATCTTAGCTTCAGAGACCTTGGGGAACATGGTCTTCAACACTCCCTGAAGGTCGGCAGGAGTACATAGTTGGTAGAATTCGTGGTACATGGCATCCTCTTCCTCTCCATTTGCCTGCATATTGGTAAGCACAGATTTTGTAGGAGGAGTCGGAACACCGGAGAGCAACTGGCCGGGAGCGTTTTCGCCTACCGGTACAGTACAGTATGTATAACCGTTCTTCTGTTCATAGATAGCTTGCGCCGTAATGGCAGTACCGTTCTCAATCTGTTCACCACCATAGAACTTGATCTGGTTAGGATCACTTGTATCAACTTTGATTGTACCGTATCCCTTAGTCTGGTAGTACTTTCTCGGGTTCAATGTACCGTCGTCACGTGTAATACCCTCACCGTCGTTGTGAACTACAATAAGGTACTCCATAAGGTCGGTCATACGGTTCTTCATGAATGTATTGCCACCGAAGTTAGTACCGGTCACTGAGATACCGGACAGAGGTGTCAATGTATCGGTAATCTCATATGTAGCAGGATTGAACTTGTACTTGTCAGCCCAAAGTTCCACTCTCTTGTTACCCTTAGGACGCTTGTCGTTATAGTGGAAAGCGTAAGCTGTAGGAGTGTTTGTAGAGGTTGTAAGCGGATCGTAATATACGAATGTGCTGTCATCGGGAATGATGAAGCTGTACTCGGCGTCCATCGCGAGCAGATAGTAGTCATAACGCAACTGCTTGATGATGTTACGCATCAGAAGCATATTGTCGAACACGATAGTTGGAGCCGATACTGCCTGATAGGTTGCCGGACCGAATACATTATTTAATAAATATATAACACCGTTGTTTGCAATCACGCATTCGTCCACATCCTTTTCGGTGATTCCCATCTCGTCGTTCGCATCATCGGTAACCTTCTCGAACTTGCTTGGAACAGTTCCCACGAAAGAACTCTTCATAAGGTTATTGAGGAAAGGTGCGATATTTACCTCGGGTACACTGTCAAGCGCCTGTATCAATGAAGGTATATCCTTAATCTCCACATTCTTTGCAAACTGCTCTACCAGGAACTTGCCTGCGCCGTCTGCAAAGTAGTCATAGAGGTACTCGTCCTTTGGAACGAACATCGCTGCCATATCGCGCTCTTTAGAAAGGCTGTTTGCAAACTCATTCCATCCCGGATCGTAGTTAAGCAACTCGTCAACGGTGGGATTTGCATTGGCCGCCTCAAGGAGGTTGTAGTTCTCGAAACTACCCTTTGAGAAATAACGCAAGCGGAAGATACTATCCTCAGTATTGTAGTGTCCCTGGTACTCTGCTGTAAGAGCCGGGTCATACACCGGAATACAGAAACGGTCAAGCAGGTGACTGAACACCTTGGTATCATCACGTCTGCGAAGTTCCTCGGCCATGTTTGAAGGAGGAAGCAGCACTTCATCAAGACGATAGATATATCCGTTCTTACATGTAATGGTCAATGTATCGTCGGAGAAGCCGTCTGTGGGAACACCGTTGGCAACAATCTTGTTTCCGAACACGAGAGCCTCATCGCCTTTGAATGTCTTTGTCTGCTCACCGTTTTTCTTGAACAGGAACTCGATGTCGGTATCCTTGATGGCATTGTTCTTGAGATAATCGCCGAGGAAGTGTACCATCATTGACTGGGTACCGTCCATAGCAATTCTGAGTTCGGCATCCCTTTCCTTACCGCGGAGGGCATCCCAATACTTGTTGTATGTAGGCATATCCTCACCCTTTACCAAAGGAATTGAGTCTATGATTGACGCCGAAGTAAGACGACGGAGACATGTTCCCTCAGAAGATGTGCCTGAGCCGGTGCTTGAAAGCATGTCGAGCAACATTGCATTGTCAAGCATTGAGTTGTAGAGAAGAATCTTCATCTGGGCCTTTGACATCTCCGAGATGCTCTTTACACCCCATGGATTGTCCGCAAAGAATCTCTCGAAAGCTGCATCATCCGCAACAAACAGTGTTTTACTACCGGTGTGTGCAAGCGTCTCCTTCTCGCCAAGACTGTCGATAAGCTCAACAAAGTTGTTATAAGTGTGGCCGGGTGTACCTTCCTTAAGGAAATCGTAAACACTTGCGCCCAACCAATTCGGTTCATCGTCGTCATACTTGTAGTCATCCAACATGTCCTGACATGAGTTCAATGAACCGCCCACAAGAAGCATGCACGCCACAAACAGCGTAGCCTTGCCAAATTTACTTAAACGGTGCTTAAACATAAGTACAAAATTATTAATTATTATTTTTTTGTTTTTTTAAACATTTCGCGAAAAGGCACAATTAGCCCTTTGGTAACGTGCAAAAATAAGACTTTTAAATAAATATTCGCACAATTACCTCTTTTTTTTCTCCTTTAGAGCTCTTTTTTCACATTTGGACAAAAAAAAACCTCTTTTTTCACCGGAAGAGGCGAAAAAAGAGGCATACGCAAAATTTTATCTCTTTAACTATTGTTTGTTAAAATTTACTTTACCGAAGGATCGTATTT
This sequence comes from Bacteroidaceae bacterium, assembly GCA_017398805.1. Taxonomy (GTDB): domain Bacteria; phylum Bacteroidota; class Bacteroidia; order Bacteroidales; family Bacteroidaceae; genus HGM04593. Next base: position 16,060 of record JAFQEZ010000098.1, read on the forward strand.
AACTTTTACGGAATCGCCTTTTATAATCTCGGCAAACTCCTGTGGAGAGATATTTACGGGCTCTACCATAAACTCAGGCACATTGAACGAACGGTCAAAGAAGTCATAATAATCGGCACTCTTCTGTGGCAACGCAAAGGCCTTTTCACTCGTACCGTCCTCGTTCATCTTAGCGATGTAAAGGCGGCTGTAGTTGCCGTCCATGCGTCGGCTGGCAAAGAGAATCCATTTACCGTCACTGCTCCATGAGTGATAACTCTCTGCATAGTCGGAATTCGCCTTTTCCAATGGCCAATATTTACCGTTGGAGAGATCGTAGACATAGAGGTCGGCATCCTTATGCCAGATATGGAAACAGCCATACTCACCGAGCGCGAACAAGAGGAAACGTCCGTTCGGGGAAACGCGTGGGAAGGTTGCGCTCTTGCCCAAGGATGAAGCCTCGAACACCATCTCAGGTTCACCGAAGAGACCGGTTTCAGGATCCCACGAACGGCGCAGGATATCGTATTTGATATCCTTATACCCTTCCACCAACTGGCTTGTCCTTGTCTTGGTCGCATCATTGCACTCGACACGCGCCACACAATAATACAACGTCTTTCCGTCGGGCGACCATGTCGGGAAAACCTCAAGGTCATTGGGGTCATTGGCAACATGGGTCACAGTCTGTTTGACGGGATTATACAAGATTATATCACTGAGAGTATCCTGCACCTCTATCTTGTTGTTATTCATTGTGTGGAATACCTGACCGGTAGTATTCACGGAATATGCAACAACATCATATTTTGGATTGAAAGAGGGATATACTCCTGCCGAAATCGTAGAATCGCTCCTCAAATCAATCTTCTTGGCATCGCCATTATGCACGAACAGGGTACCGCCTTTATGCTGCCTCACATGGAACTGCATATTGTCGGTCTTGTAGTTCTTGTACGAATGACAGTTTATGCATTGGCCGGGACCTTTGGCTGCAAGCATGTTGCTGTAAATTACATCCTCATCATAGTTGCTGAGATTGCGTTGGTTCAGAGTAAGTTTCTCATATGCAACATAAGAAGGCGGGATCAGACGATACGATATATATTGGTCAATCTTGTCGGGAGAAACAAAAACAGTGAATGTCTTGTACTTTTTCCACTCGCCATCATTCTCGACAAACACATCAACGGCAATCTTGTCGCCCTTGGCAATCTCAAGCAGTTCGCCCCAGTCGCTCTGCGAAACCTCGACCTCTTCACCCTCTATAACAACCTCCTTGTCGCCGGCCTTGAACCTGGTTACATAGTCTTCGGCTTCGACATCTATCCTGAATGTCAACGGGGCAATGTTTGCAGGGACGGTCACATCGGTGTAGTCAGGGAACAACGGAGGCAAGGAGTTGATATCTGTATAATTCTCAGGAACTTTGACTGAGCACGACACTGTCAGGAACAAGGACAGCATCCATAATTTTCCAAATATTTTTTTCATAGCTGTTGATTATCAATAGGTTCTTATCCCTTTAACAAAGAAATAATAATAATAATATGTATCACCGAACTGCTGTTTCAATTGCTCTGCAGCAATGGCATTGAGTCGCTGCTCCATAATATCGGGATATTTGCCCCTTAGATTTTTCTCTATCTGCTTCACCTTATCATGGAAAGACTTGAAGTTCATTTCATAGTCCGAAATTCCCTTGAGAAGTTCCGGAGACATCTGCATAGTGCGCCCACGATCAAGAGCCATAAAGAGACTCACCGCCTCACGGCATGCTCTCGGCAACTTCACGTTGGTAGAGGACTCGTTGTAGTTGAACGCCCTGAGATAAGAATCAAGGTATATAAAAAAGAGAGTCTTGTCCTTCTTAACCAGCGGCATCATCATCGAGACATTCCGATAATCGACAGAAATACTCTTATGTTCATCTGCATAATGCCTGAATGTTTCGGCATCACCTTCGGTAAGCGCCTTGAACATCAAGGCATTCAACTCCTCGGCTCTGGCTGCGGCATTCACATTGGACATTATATACTCTTCGATACTCTCATCGGTTGTCAAGACATCATTGAAGCTATATAAGCGCAACGGGAGTTTAAATTCCTTGTCTTCGGCAATCTTTTGAGGATTCTCTATCAGCCGTTCCATCCTCTCGGCCCACTCATCATGGAACAAGGTATGTTTCAGAATCCTTATATATCTCTTTGCAAGCTTATACTCACCCGCCGCAATCATTGAACGCACGGCATTCTTGAGATACTCAGGTCTCCAACCATATTCGACAGAGTTCTCCATGCACCACCTGTAGCAGTAGTTCATCTTTCCATAATAGAAATATGTGTCATATCCGCTTACATGCTGCATCTTGACAGCCATAGGAGAATTCGGGAGCACCGAATTATCACCTGCGCCGAAGAAGCCTTTCTTGTCAAGCCCCACGCGCAACATCGCCATATTTTTATTGAGCACTATCTGACGTGTTGGACGTTCTGCCTCAGAGGCGTATTCAACCACAGCCTTCCAATCACCCTCCCACATTGCAAGGTTCTGCTTGTTCTCTATCCTGAAATTGTCATCATTATACCAATAACGCAGACCGAACAACAGGCATGCCAGCAAAGCCACATAAGGAAGAGATGTCATGTATTTCCGCCTTAATGCCTTTACACAACGCAGATAGAGGGATGCCGCAAGAAGCAGGAAAGAGAGAAGCAACACGTAGAAAGGAACCTTGAAAACACCCATCGAGTGCCAGAACGACTCCGTATCATGATCAGCCTCTTTAACAGCACCAAGCCACCACTCTTGAACCGGAATACCAATATAGTAAACCAGATCAAGGTCAACCGTGTCATAGTAGTAATAGTAGAAATAGCGGGGCACAAAATAAACAAGCATTAAGGCTATCGCAAATGTAGCGACCGCAAAGATACGGCTGTTCTTGTCGCGGAGTGCCATAAAAAGTCCCATAATCGCCATCATCAATGCCGACGCAAGCGCATAGACACCCATCACCGGATAACCGACAAACACCCATACAAGCAAGAAAGGCATACGCCACACATTACCGAGTTTCCTGTATGCCCACATGGCAAGCAACGACAGCACAACGGCAAGAACAGCAACATAGTAGTAACCCGGCAGTTTAAGATAGAATATCCAGTAACCCAACTGCGTATTCGACGCCAAAAGGGCAAAGACAGGCATCATCGCCAGAAGCGCATATTCACGTGGTATGACAAATGCCTTTCGTGTAAGGAAATACACCAGATAGAGCATCGATACATATATCGCTGCGCCCAGCGCCGGATAATGGAAAAACTGTATAAGATAACAGCCCACATAAGAAAGCAGGCCTGCAGGCACCGATGTCATTCCTTCGAAATACAGATCGTCGTACAGGAATAATGAGAGGTTGTCGATACGGCGCAACAATGCGCTCTCATAAAAGGCCAGCACTCCCCACAGGAGAACAAAAAACAATGCAACCAGAATGCCTTGTATTCCCAAACAAGCCTTCACGTGCGAGAAAAAAGAAACTCTCTTTGGAGAATCCTTGACTTCTTCGGCTGTTGTATCACCGTTGTGTTCTATTTTGCTCATATATCATTATTTCATTCTTGTCATTTATAAGAACATTCTATCCTTTGCTCTTGAAAGCATATAGTGGTCAAGCAGAGCAAGGGCAGTCATCGCCTCCACCACAGGAACCGCACGCGGAACCACGCAGGGGTCATGACGGCCACGTGCAAGAAGCATCGTTTCCTCTCCCCCACCCGTTACGGTAGGCTGTTCCATAAGTAATGTAGCAACAGGCTTGAAAGCCACACGGAAATAGATATCATTGCCGTTGGAGATACCACCTTGCACGCCGCCGCTATTGTTAGTACGGGTTGCAATTCTGCCATTGTCGTTATAGAAAATGTCATTCTGCCGAGAACCGCGCCCTGACGCAGCCTCGAAGCCATTGCCATATTCAAAACCTTTCGCCGCATTTATCGAGAGCATCGCATGCGCAAGAGTAGATGTCAGTTTGTCGTACAACGGTTCTCCAAGACCTGCCGGAGCACCCTTCACCACACAAGTGACCACACCGCCTACAGTATCCCCCTCGCGCTTCACCTCCATAATCAACTGTTCCATCAGCTGCGCCTTCTCTGCATCGGGACACCGCACAGCGTTACTCTCGCCCGATGCGAGGTCATAACACCTGTAATCCTTCTCGAGCATGATATCCCCGACTTGCGAGGTATATGCCTGCACCGTTATCCCCAGTTTCGCAAGCGCAAGTTTTGCAAGCGCACCGGCACATACACGTACCGCAGTCTCGCGCGCTGACGATCGTCCACCGCCACGGTGGTCACGCACACCATACTTGCACTCGTATGTATAATCGGCATGCGAAGGCCTGAACAGGTCACGCATATTGTCATAGTCACCGCTACGGTTGTTGCCGTTCTCAATGACAAAAGCGATTGGAGTTCCTGTTGAACGTCCTTCGAAGATACCTGAAAGGAAGCGGACCTCATCCTGCTCATTGCGTTGCGTGGTTATCGCACTCTGACCCGGACGTCGACGCCGCATCTCACAGCGTATGAATTCCTCGTCGATGGCTACCCCGGCAGGAAAACCATCAAGAACACCCCCGATAGCCGCACCGTGCGACTCGCCGAAAGTAGTAAGCCTAAGCAGTTGACCGAAACTGTTCATCGTGCAGTCACAACTCTAATCAATGACAGCATCCTCCCTCGCAACCACCGTCATTGCAGCTTCCGCCGTTGCAACCGCTGCAACCGCCACCGCAACTGCATGATGCCTTTAGCGAGTCATAGAATTTCTTCAGTTCCGACTCCTTTGCCGCACGAGCTTCCACCACACTGCCTACAAACTGCAGGTCGCAGCCTGCAAGCGGATGGTTGAAATCCATTACAACCTTCACGGGAGTAACCTCCTTTACTGTGCCAAGAATCGGAGAACCGTCGGCACGCATCATCTCCACAACGTTTCCTGCATATATATGCGCAGAATCGAACTTGCCGTCAATAGTGAACACCTCGCGGTCAAAATCCTGTACATGATCAGGGTCATACTCACCGTAAGCATCGGCAAAAGGGATTGTGAAATCAAAGCTCTCTCCCTTGTTCAGGTCCTTGAGATTCTCCTCAAAGGCATCCAATGTATAACCTACGCCAGTAAGGAATGCAAAAGGTTGTTCACGTGTTGTCTTTTCAACCTCTTCGCACTCACCGTCACGGTGTGAATAGAGCGTGTATGCCACACGCAGATATCTGTTTGTAATATCCATGGAATTATTTGTTATTGATGTTTACATTTCAAAAGATTATTATGCAAAGATATAAATTGTTGTGAAAATAATCGGGCAAATATCAGTTTTTTTAATCAATGTACATTATAAATGGGCCCGTTTGGATTGGGACCGCGAAAAAAGCATCCAAAAAATCGTTTCTTTGGGATAAATTACTAACTTCGCGAGATAAACATACACATCACAACAGACTATGAAGAAAAATCACATAAAGACAGCGATACTCGCAATGGCGACAATGATACTTACAGCCTGCAACACAAATACGACATCAAACAGCAGCGACAAACCCGAAGAGGCCAAGAAAACCGAAAACCGCTTTGTCACAAAAAACGGCACACAATTCATAAAAGACGGCAAAAGTTATCGTTACATAGGCACCAATCTATGGTATGCCAGCGTGCTTGCATCCACCGGCGAAGGCGGTGACAGGGAGAGATTCTGCAAGGAACTCGACAACCTGAAAGCCATAGGAGTGAACAACCTCAGAATACTTTCCGGACCCGATGCCGGAAGCGACCTTGCAAACCCGGCAAAGCCCTATCTGCAGAAAGCACCGGGCGTGCTCAACGACACCATACTCGAAGGCCTCGACTTTGCTATCGCCGAACTTGAGAAAAGAGATATGACTGCAGTAATTTATCTCAACAACGCATGGGACTGGAGCGGTGGTTTCGGTTTTTATCTGAAAGAGTGCGGATATGGCGATTCGCCCAACACAAACGAGGATGGCGGTTATAGCCGATACGTTGATTATTGCGCAGACTTCGCACGCGAGCCAAAGGCCCTTGCGATGTATTACAGCTACATAAAAAGCATTGTTACGCGCACAAACAGCATTACAGGACGGGCCTACAAAGACGAACCGGCAATTATGTCATGGCAACTATGCAATGAACCCCGTCCATTCTCAAAAGAGAACAAAGAGAGTTTTGCAAAATGGATAGCAGAAGCCGCCGCGCTGATAAAAAGTATTGACAACAACCACCTTGTATCAACCGGCAGTGAGGGAAAATTCGGTTGTGAATGGGATATTGAACTTTACGAAAAGATACATGCAGACAAGAACATTGATTACCTGACAATACACATTTGGCCTGTAAACTGGGGCTGGGCAAAGCGCACCGACCCCGATAGTGACATAGAATATGCCTGTGAAGAGAGCGGAGCATATATCCAAGAGCATCAGGCAATTGCAAAAAAAATAAACAAACCGTTAGTTATTGAGGAGTTCGGATTCTCGCGTAAAGGCAATGCGTCGGGTACAGGCATACCGACTGAAAGCCGTGACAAATTCTACTCATTCATATTTTCATGTGTTGAAAAAAACAGACATCTCATAAAGGATAGCAAAACCGGGGAAACGCACACTGAAGAGGGCGCACTTGCAGGATGTAACTTCTGGGGGTGGGCAGGTAGCGGAAGACCGCGCAGCCTTGTATGGCAAGCCGGCGATGATTACCTGTGCGACCCACCTCATGAGCCACAGGGATGGTACTCGGTATTCGATTGTGACACAACCACAATTGACGTAATAAAGAAATATGCAAAAGAGATAAACCGATAACGGCATCATGTCATTCCGACAGAGCGAAGCGACGAGGAATCCATATAGCCTCTTATACGCAACCTTACTTTGAAAATATACAGAATAAAAACTTATAACAACTATGTACAAGAAAGATAACCGCATTGTTGCCACACTCGATGCAGGTGGCACAAACTTCGTTTTCGGCGCAATGAAAGCCGGAGAATTCATTATTGACCCGGTTTCTGTTCCGGCGCAGTCACACGACCTTGACCTATGCCTGCAGAACATGGTAAACGGATTCCGTCAGGTGTTCGACCGGCTTGAAGAAAAGCCTGTGGCAATCAGTTTCGCTTTCCCCGGCCCTGCCGACTACCCTAACGGCATCATCGGTGGCTACCTGCCTAACTTCCCCTCTTTCCGTGAGGGTGTGGCGCTGGGCGCATTCCTCGAAAAACAGATCGGGGTACCCGTATTCATAAACAATGACGGTGACCTGTTCGCATACGGAGAGGCACTCTGCGGAGTACTTCCCGAAATCAACAATCGTTTGAAAGAGTGCGGTTCAACCAAACAGTACAAGAACCTTATAGGCTACACCCTCGGAACCGGATTCGGCATTGGAGTAGTCATTGACAACCGCTTGAACCGTGGTGACAACTCTTGTGTTGAGACATTCTGTCTGCGCCACAAGGAGATGCCCGAAATAATTGTTGAAGAGGGTGTTGCAATCCGCGCTGTCAAGAGAGTATATGGCGAAAAGAGCGGCAACCCCGACCATGGGCTTACTCCTAAGGATATCTGCGAGATTGCCGACGGAACACGCGAGGGTGACCGCGAAGCAGCAAAAGAGGCTTTTGCATCACTCGGACGCATTGCCGGAGCCGCAATTTCTACGGCTGTCACCATCATTGACGGACTTGTTGTAATAGGCGGTGGCGTTTCGGCTGCGAGCCATTGGATCATGCCTGCTCTTCTTGAGGAGATGCGCTCTAAGCTGCACACTCTTGGCGGTGACGAGGTGAACCTGGTACAGATGAAGGTCTACGACCTTGAAAACCCCGATGAATTCAAGCTTTTTGCAAAAGGCGAAGTAAAGAAAGTGAAGGTGTACGGCGAAGATAGATATGTCGACTATGACAGCCAGAAGCGTGTTGGTATCGCTATTTCAAAACTCGGTGCAAGCAAGGCCGTATCTGTAGGTGCATATGCGTTTGCATTGAGCGAACTTGACAAGAGATAAGCAACATGAAGAGAGTTTTTTCATCTTTGATGATGTTGGCTGCAATGCTGACAGCCACAGCACAGGAACCGGTGGAACTGGTGAATCCGTTCATCGGTACCACCAATTTCGGAACAACCAACCCCGGTGCGGTAACCCCCAACGGAATGATGTCTGTAGTGCCTTTCAATGTAATGGGATCGGACCTCAACGTCTTTGACAAGGACAGCCGCTGGTGGTCGGCGCCATACGAATACAACAACAAGTTCTTTACAGGCTATGCTCACGTAGCCCTGAGCGGTGTAGGTTGTCCTGAGGCATCCTCACTGCTTACAATGGCGACAAGCGGCGACCTTGACGTGAACTACTTCACATATGGTACAGAGTATACCGACGAAACCGCATCGCCAGGCTACTACAGCAACAGACTCACGAAGTACGGTATCAAGACAGAGGCGACAGCCACCACACGTACGTCGTGCGAGCGTTACACATTCCCTGCAGGAAAGGGTAACATAATACTCAATCTGGGACAGGGACTCACCAACGAGTGCGGTGCTATGGTGCGCCGTGTAAGCGACACCGAAATAGAAGGATTCAAGCTGCTCGGTACATTCTGCTACACAACCCAGGCCGTATTCCCGGTATACTTTGTTATGCGTGTATCCAAAGCACCGACAAGCGAAGGACCATGGAAATTCCAGCCTGCACTTTCGGGAGTCGAGGCAGAGTGGACCCCTGATGACGGTACATACAAACTCTATGAGAACTATTACAGAGAGGTTGCCGGTGACAACATCGGATACCGTTTCTGTTATGACGGTCTCAAGGAGGGAGAGCAGATAACAGTGCACATGGGCGTCTCTTTTGTATCGATTGAAAATGCACGCGAGAACCTTGAAGCAGAACAGAAGGGAATGGATTTCGACCGAATGCATGCAGCGGCTGTAAACCGTTGGAACAGCGACCTGGAACGCATACGTATCGAAGGCGGCACAAAGGACCAGCAGACAATCTTCTACACGGCACTCTACCACGCGCTCATACACCCGAGCACCATCAGTGACGTAAACGGGGAATACCCGAAAATGGAGAGCGCAGGAGTGGGCAAGAGCGACCACACACGCTACACGATATTCTCTCTTTGGGACACATACCGCAACCTGCACCAGCTGTTGACACTTGTCTACCCCGAGCGACAGACCGACATGCTGCGCACCATGGTGGGCATGTACGAGGATTGGGGATGGTTGCCACGATGGGAACTGTTCGGACGCGAGACATACACCATGGAGGGCGACCCTGCAGCAATAGTCATTGCCGACAGTTGGATTAAGGGATTGCGCGATTTTGACATAGAGAAAGCATACGAGGGCATGCTCAAGTCGGCAACTACAGAAGGGGCGAACAACCCTATCCGCCGCGACATCGACCCATATATAAAGGATGGATTCATCCCATTGTGGTACTTCTCAAGCGACCTCTCGGGCGACAACTCTGTATCACATGCCCTTGAATATTGCTCGGCAGACTATGCCATAGCGCAGCTTGCCGACTCACTCGGTGACAAGAAGCGTGCGAAAGAGTTCCTTAAACGATCCCAAAGTTACCGTCGTTACTTCTGCAAAGAGCACGGAACTCTGCGTCCGTTGACAAAGGAAGGAGAGTTCCTGGGCGACTTTGACCCTGCAACAGGAAAGAACTTCGAGAATGTACCGGGATTCCACGAAGCATCGGCATGGTGTTATACCTTCGCGGTTCCGCACGACATAAAGGGACTCACAAAGCTCATGGGCGGCAAGCGCGGTTTCATCAACAGCCTCCAGGGAGTGTTCGACAACGACCTCTATGACCCTGCCAATGAGCCTGACATTGTTTACGCATACCTCTTCAGCCGTTTCAAGGGCGAGGAGTGGCGCACACAGAAGGAGGTGAAAAAGATTCTTGACAACAACTACAAGAATGCCCCCGACGGCATCCCCGGCAACGACGACACAGGAACAATGTCGGCATGGGCAGTATTCTCAATGATGGGCCTCTACCCCGACTGCCCCGGAGAGCCGTACTACACAATCACGACACCGGTATTTGATAAAGTAACCATCAAAACGTCAAAGGGTGATATCACTATCAAGTGCGACCGCCCGACCGAAGAGTGCCACTATATTGAAAATATAAGCCTCAACGGCAAGAAAAGCGGATATCGCCTTACACACAAGCAGCTGCTTGATAATGCAAACATAGAACTCAAACTAAAGAAAGAACCGAAATGAAGATAACAAGCACAATCTTGGCACTCTCAATGCTGCTTACGGCATCGTGTTCAGGCAACAAGGATGCCGCAGACACAAAGCAGGACAATAGAGCAAAGAAAAAGGAAATTGCCACAAAAAGCACAGAGAAGAAACTGACATCGTATGTAAATCCGCTCATAGGCAGCGGCGGACACGGACATGTATTTGTGGGGGCTAATATGCCCTTCGGCATGGTACAGTTGGGCCCCACAAGCATAAACCAGACATGGGACTGGTGCTCGGGTTATCATCAGGACGAAGCCACGGTAATAGGTTTCTCCCATACACACCTTAGCGGAACAGGTATCGGAGACCTCTTTGACGTTACCGTAATGCCGGTTACAGGCAAGGTAAAATATGCACGCGGAACCGTAGAAGATCCCGAAAGCGGATTATGGTCTATGGCAGACCGCACAAAGGAGGTTGTAAAGCCGGGCTACTATTCTGTTCCTCTCACACGTTACGGTATCAAAGCAGAGATGACCGCGACCCCACGCGTTGGTCTCCACCGATACACATTCCCCGAATCAGCGGAAGCGGCACTTGTCATCGACCTTGAGAACGGCGGTTGCTGGGACAAGTCTACCGAGACATTCATGGAGGCCGAGGGCAGCAACCGCATTGTTGGCTACCGTTACTCGAAAGGCTGGGCAAAGAACCAGCGCATATATTTCGTCGCTGAGTTCAAGAAACCTTTCGAGAGCTTTGAATTGAAAGGAATGGACAACATGTACGGACGCGCTTCTTTCAAGACAACTGCCGGTGAGGAGATAATGCTTAAAGTTGCCATTTCGCCTGTGAGTATCGAAGGCGCAAAACTTGCCCTTGAGAGCGAACTCCCAGGGTGGGATTTTGCTGCAGTACAGAAGGCGGCAGACACAGCATGGGAGAACGAACTTTCACGCATAAAGGTCACCATGAAGGACGAGAAGCAAAAAGAGATATTCTACACGGCAATGTACCATGCAATGATCGCTCCCATGCTCTTCAGTGATGTGAACGGCGACTACCGTGGAGCTGATGACAAGGTATACAACAGCGACAAGCCACGCTATACCTGCTTCTCTTTGTGGGATACATACCGTGCAAAGCAGCCGCTCATGACAATCATACAGCCAGAGAAGGCCGGTGATTTCGTAGCCACAATGGTTGATATCTGCGACAAGCAGGGCGACTTGCCTGTTTGGCATCTATGGGGCAACGAAACCGACTGCATGGTGGGTGACCCGGGCATACCGGTCGTTGCCGACGCTATTGTAAAGGGCATCGAGGGTTTTGACCGTGAAGCGGCATTTGCGGCAATTAAGAAGACCGCGGCTGTAGAGGAGCGCGGCAAGGAGTTCCGTCACAAGTACGGATATATCCCGTGCAATCTCTTTACCGAATCTGTTGCCTTTGACATGGAGTATGCCATTGCCGATGCTGCAGCAGCCAACGCAGCAAAGGCACTGGGCAAACAGGATGATTATGAGCACTTCACAAAAATGAGCCACAGTTACCGCACATTCTTCGACAAGGAGAGCGGATTCATCCGTGGAGTCGACGAGAACGGCAAGTTCAATACACCGTTCAACCCCTACTTCTCGGCGCACCGTGCCGATGACTATTGCGAGGGTAACGCATGGCAATACACATGGCTCGTGCCGCATGACATCGAGGGGTATACAGGGTTGTTCGGCAGCAAAGAGGCATGCATCGCACGCCTTGACTCGCTCTTCCTTGCACCATCGACGGTTGAAGGCGATCCATCACCCGATATCTCGGGCATGATAGGCCAGTTCGCACACGGCAACGAACCAAGCCACCATATCCTCTATTTATATACAATGTTGGGCGAGCCCCAAAAGACAGCAAAATGGGTACGCGAGGTAATGACAACCCAGTACCGCAACGATTTCGACGGAATCTCGGGCAACGAGGATATGGGCCAGATGTCGGCATGGTATCTGATGTCGGCACTCGGATTCTACCAGGTAGAACCGGCAGGATCCCGCTACTGGTTCGGCTCGCCGCTTGTAGATCGCGCGGAACTCACCGTCAAAGGCGGCAAGTTCATTGTTGAGACCGTAAACAACAGCGATGCCAACATCTACATAAAGAGCGTCAAACTAAACGGCAAGCCGCATAAGTTGCCATATATCGAGCACAGCGACATTGCCAAAGGCGGCACACTCACCATAGAGATGAGCGACACACCTACGAAGTGGTGGTAAACACGTAATAAACAGCGAGGTGACCGATTGGTCACCTCGCTGTTTATTTATTCAAACATTCAACACTTACTCAACGATAATTAGCAGCAAAGTTTTCAAGTGTTCAATATAATAGAGGCCATATTTACTAATTCTTTGAAGGTCTTTTAGTTAGCTTTCCCTTTACTGCTTTAGTATTCAACCTTGTAGGAGCAATTGTGATATCTTTACGTTCTTTAAAACGTTTTTTATAATCAACGGACCCACCTGGTTTTACAGGCTCAGTATAATCTTTACCATCGATAAGATATATTATAGTCTTATTCGCTTTGCAGGTGTTTATTATTCTTAGATTCAATTCCACAACACTATCTCCTAATTGTATCCATTCATGTTGCTCCACAAAACATATTGACGTACATTTATGCTCTTTGGGTTTTGAAGGTTTGGAAGGGACGTTTTTTTGGGGGGAATTATTTTGGGTGGATTTCACCCTCTTGAATGTATGGATATGATCACATTTATCACATTTAAACTTTTCAACAATCAGGTTACTGTATTCATCAAATTTCTGTTCAGCACACGTTAGCAATCCACCACACCGACATGTTCCATACCAATCACCATAAACAATGTCACAACTATCACAATCAGAAACATATCTCTGTGCAGATATTGCAACCGGTGCCATTATCATAAATAGCAGAAAGAACATTTTTTTCATTTCATTACAATTTTAATTATTGGTTATATATAATATTCTTTTATCACTAATCTGAGCATAAATGCCGTATTTATCAACCCATACTTTCTTTGCACCCGATTGTATGTATTCATAAGCTCTATCTTCTGATTCAAACATATAAACAGCCTTATCTGTTGCAACAAGTATACCTATCTCACAAAAACAAGCATCGTTTATCTCATCGTCGCTTTGCCAAAATAGCTCAAGACTCTCGGAATCCATAAACTGTACTATCTCATACGGTGTTACAATAAGGGTTATATTACCATTCGATATTATTTTCACAACATCAATTGGCACTTTTACAAGTTCATTATATGTTTTATTGTTTATGTTTACATCGGCAATAACAGTCAAATCATTCTTGGTTGCAGTTATATAAAAAGTAGAATCTGTATGGGGGGAGATATTGAACTCTTCGGTGTCCAACTTCATAAAAACGTATGTGCTATCCCCTATTTCTATTATTCTATCTCCTTCTTTATAAAAGACTCTTTCACCACAGGCCAGAAACTTATCAGTCTCCATCGTGTCCTCCAGCTCAAATATCCTAACCAAGGCTTTATTTTCCGTAGACACGGTTTCTTTCACATCAATAGCAAAAGATGAATTTTTGTCTATACTTTCTACTACACATGTTTCAGAATTCAAGACTTCTGACCAAGCATTATAGTCGTCATAGTTCACATCCTCTCTCTCAAATAATCGTAAAGAGTTATCGGACTCTATTGAAGCATTACTTTTACGAGTATACTCATCAAGGCAGAGGATGTTACCGGCATTCTTTTTGACATTTTTCTCCGTTTTCTCTTTTTGTTTATCGAACATTGCAGCTATCTTCTTACCCGATTTTTTATTTCTGAATTTCACATCAACCTTTTTTGCCTCGGGTAAATCCATATATGCTTCTACCGGATGCATATTCATCAATTCCATAGCCCGTTTCTCTGCACTATAATCCCATTGTGCCTTTTCACTATAAAAATTCTCAGTTTTTTGCATATATTGACTGCTAACCGCAGCAGCTCTTGCATTATCTTGTTCCTTGAGTTGTCTTTTTCTTAATTCCTCTTTTCTTTTCCGTTCCTCTGCCTCGGCCTGCATTCTTCTACGGTTTTCAACACATTTATCATATCTATTTCTGTTTCCAGCCTTTTTGGTTCCACGGGAAATAACCTTTTCGGTTGAAGAAGGCTCCGTACTAATACTAATGCCAAGCGCAGCGTTCTTTGTTGTTACAATCCGTTCTGTACCATAACCATTTGTGGTATTGTATGTTGGCCTCACCCAGTCGTTCTGCGGTCCGGACAAGCTCCACAATGATGATCTTGCAGATTTTGCCGCAGCCCCGGCAGAATGGTCATCATATATAATCTCATCACGCTCTCTCACCCACTCTTCAGTATATATATTGAATTGCGAATAGACATCAAGAGGGATAATCAATAAAATTATAATCAAAAATATACGCATTGTTCTATTCTTTAATTTCGGCATAAATAAATCGTGTTTCCACAACCCTCTCCTTTTTCTTGCGCATTATACGTATATAAGCAATATCACCAGGCTTATGCGACCTTACTGCGTTTAAATAATCATCCGGTGAATTGCATGGTATTCCATTAATGTCTATTATTATGTCCCCCCTGCGTAGACGTATGATTTTTTTAAACAGATTGACATCCGCTGTATCTATAGCATCTCCTATGTATTGTTCATCGACATTCTTTATACGGACACCTCTGCCATTAAGTTTCTTGATTGTTTTTTTACCGGTATTGTCCGGTGTTACATTTTCTACTTCGGCTCCCAAATATACTTTATAGCGTTTATTGCAGATTACGCAATCATCAGGATTGTGCGGCCTGTTTCGAGTATGTAGCAGATTACAGTTCTTTGCTACAACACGACACAAAAACGGTTTATTCACTCTTCTATCTGATTTACTCCACACAACTGCATTATAAAGGTCTGTATCATCACTGAGTTTTTTAAATGTAATTTCTACAGTTTCCGTTTCCAGATTGGGAGCAGAGCCCTCTTTAATACTATGAACTTGTTGTTTCAATAATCCTTTCAATGTATAGTCGTCCTCTCTGGTAAGATAGAGTTCGTATATCACCGCTTTTACTTTTGCAGCCATCATATTATCTGCGATGGAATTAAAAACACCTTCCACCAAAGCACCACCTGCGGCACCAAGCAATCTGTCTCCAAAATCATATCCGGCATTCTTTTTTGAAAACTCACCTGCCATTTCGGCTGCAAAAGTTCGTCCACTATTACGAAGTGTTGACGCCAGATAGGCATCACCTACAAATGCTTCTTGACTCGACCAGGCAACATATATACTGTCCGATGAAATTCTTAGGCACCTATTTGCATATGCCGGTTTGAACTCTAATAAAAATTTATCCGAGTAACACTCCGACAATATCTTATGGGCTCCGCAACCAGGATTTAGCGAAAAATCGATACTGTCAGGGTTACAACTATTCTCAATGCATATAAAAAATATCGGAGCATAAGAATCTGCTTTAAGATAATCCAATGATAACCAGGTTCCGTCAAGTCCGTAGAAAAAATTATGAGCCAGTTCAAGCGATTCACTTAATTCTTCTATGAGTTCAGGAGAAGCATCAATGGATTTCAACTCTTCTATAGCACATTCTACATCCTCAATTCTGTCGAGGTTTATTGAAGCATCACCTTCGGCATATATGACAACTTCCAACATCTCGTCACCCGGTTGTGCAATCTTCTTGTACAAAGATGTCAGATAGAATATATCTTCAAACTTCTCCTCCTCAAGGTTGGCTTGTATAAGTGAAATGATATCGTTGCAGATACTCTCTCTCCTCGTTGCATCTTTTTTACAAACATCTATTATATTCTGCTGGCACTTGCTTAACTCCTTTCCTGCATTATAGAGTCCAACGTATTTCAACAACAATGGGTCAGTTGCACTTTCTTTGGAATAAGCTGAAGCAGGAACTACAATAAACAGTATAATAGCAAAAAGGCAAACTGTTCTTGTTATATAATTTCTCATTTTTATGATTACATTAAATATTATTTACACCTGAGGGAATTGCATCAAATTCTTTAATTAATGTTGTAAACACGCACAAAAAAAAGCGCGGACAGAACTCCTTGATATTTGTCTTTGAGGTCTTCGACTACCTGTCCACCAAATATACGAGTAAAGCCCACGCCAATGGCGTGAGCGTCATCGCTTTACTCTTGGTGGAATTTGAAAGTGTCGAAGTTTCAAAGACAAGAATACAAGCTAAAACGCTTTTCCAATATGTCTAAAATGTGCGTATCAGATTATACGCGATGTTTCATAGGCAATAGATTTTTATGGGACAAACATACTAATATTATTCATAAAAAACAAATACCGCATGTGATTTACTTGCTGACTTGATTACATACCAATAAAATGCGAACCTTAGTGGACCCCAAGCAAAACTATACATGTACACTTGATTACGACAGAGCATTTGGCAATTTCAGTTTTTTTGTGATAAACGTATAATTAAAAAAATCTCCCAAGAGAACCGCCACATCAGTCATTAACACCAAAACCACTCCAAAGAAAGAAGTCTCACCTGAAATGAGTGGTTGGCAAAGCATATTTAATACAAAAAAGAGTCCGGGTAGCCTTTAAGTCACCCGGACTCTTTTTTGCATCAATAATATTGTCAGTCTGTACCCCAATTCCATCCTTGGTTACCACTCACCGTAGTCATTGAGTTGCCCTGGACCTTAACGGTATTCCAGCCCTGTCTAAAATTCAATGACACATTGATTCCGCCATTATTTCCACTTACGCTACAGTTACTGTTGGCATATATGTACATTATAACACCACTCGAGCGTTTGCTGTTATATGAAGGTCCCATATACTCGCTGTGATTCTCGCCGGTATACAACGTACCATCGATATTCAGCATAGCTACTTGAGTATTTGGGTTAGATATACTCAAGCCGCCAAACGCACTTGACACCGGCTCCATATCATTGCTGTAAACCCTTGGAAGCTTAAAGACGAAAGAACCGTTTGAAGCAACCGGAATACTCTCTACAAACCTTGGGGAATTGCCACCGACATAAATATTGATGTAATTAAACACACCTACAAATTTGCTATGCAATTTGCATTGCTGGTTCTGAGCAAGACCTATGGTCATTACACAGAAACAAAAGACTGCTGATAATAACAACTTCTTCATAATTATACATTTTAAAGAATTTTTGCAAATATAAATAATTTCCATAAAAGGCAACAAAACAAAAGACGATTTCCTTTGCTTCCAACCAAAATCCATACTCAGGTGTTTATACCTTGCTAAAGTACAACACACTATGACAAGGTATTCTTTTTTACTTCTTTTTCTTATCGCACCCTTACATGCTGCTGTGGCACAACAGGGCGATGAATATTTGGACTCTCCGCTGCCTCAGGAGTGGAATGCCGGGGAGTATTTCGACCAGACACTGCCTGCCGATGACATGTGGTGGAAGAAATTCGACGACCCGGTACTCGATTCGTTGATAACTGTTGCCGGCACAGGCAACTATTCGGTACTGGGCGCAATGGAGAACATACGCAAGGCACGTGCCGCATGGCGCACCGCACAAGGAAAAATGTTGCCCACATTCGATATCGGTATCGGATGGCAACGTGCAAAGACAAGCGGCAATGTTGCATCGAGCATGTACCGCGAGGCGTGGGAAGGAGAGTTCAGTACAGCTGTATCAATGAAGTGGCAGGCCGATGTTTTCGGCAGCATCTACATGCGTTCCAAGGCACAAAAGTACCTTTTCATGGCAACAGAGGAGGAGTACAATGCTGTAATGGTGTCACTTGTGGCAAATGTGGCAACGACCTATTTCTCGCTAAGGCAGTCGCTCGCACAGATGCAGGTAATACGCTGGAATGTGGAATCGCAGCGTGAGATAATGAATATTGTAGAGTCGCGCTACGAGAGCGGACTTGCATCGAAGCTCGACGTCGCCCAGTCAAGGAGCGTCTACTACAGCACTATGGCGCAGTTGCCGGCAATGCAGGCAAAGATAGAGAGCTACCGCAATGCCATGGCCGTGCTGTTGGGAGTATACCCTCAGGAACTTGAAGGATGGTTGGAAGAGGGATATGCCCTACCCGATTATGTAGAACTCATTGGAGTGGGAATGCCTGCACAGCTATTGCGCCGTCGCCCCGACATACGCGCTGCCGAGAAGCAGGTTGAGGCCAATGCGACACTGCTTGGCGCAACACGGCGCGACTGGTTCCCCGAAATATTCCTAAGCGGCTCAATAGGATTCGCATCGCACGACCTGAAACATCTTCCACGCTCCAGAAGCCTCACCTGGCAGATTGCCCCTTCACTGACATGGAACATTTTCAGCGGAGGAGAGAGGGTCAATGCCACACGCGAGGCGCAGGCAGAACTTGACAGGAGCATTGCATCCTACAATGCCACGCTGCTGAATGCTGTACAGGAGGTAGAGAATGCCATGTCGCAGTACAGCGGTTCGGTGGAGCAGATTGTATCGTTGCGCGAAGCGATGAACCAGAACCGCGAGACCCTTGAACTGTCACTTGAGCTTTACAAACAGGGACTTACCGAGTACCAGAATGTCCTTGATGCACAACGTTCGCTACTCACCTATCAGGATTATCTTGTACAGGCACGCGGCAGTTCACTCATCTATCTTGTACAGTTATACGAAGCCCTTGGAGGCGGATGGTAAACTATAGAAACCAGCAGAATATGAAAAGGATATTGTTTGCAGTGGCACTGCTTTCAGTTACAGCATGCCACAAAGAGAAAGAGAACGGCACACCGGCAACTGCACTGCCCGTGACAGTTTCGCTTCCTATCGTGAGAGAGATTACCCTGACCCGTGACTACCCCGGTTATCTTGCCGCAGATGCTACCATCCCCGTAGTCGGGCGCGTGAACGGCACAATAACCAAACGCGGCTTCACCGCCGGACAGAGAGTGAAGAAAGGCGACATTCTTTTTGTGATAGAACCTACACTCTACAAGAATGCCGTAGAGCAGGCAACGGCATCGGTCAAGACTGCCCAGGCGGAACTTGAATATGCAAAAAGCAATTACGAGAGGATGAAGGTTGCTATCGGGCGCAATGCGGTGAGCCAGATTGAACTTCTGCAGGCAAAAAGCCGTGTGGAAAGCTGCGAAGCAGCACTTGAGAATGCAAAAGCAGCCTTGAGCACAGCAAAGACCAAGCTCGACTATTGTTATGTAAAAGCGCCTGCCGACGGTGCGGTAAGCCTTGAGAACTATCCTGTGGGTGCATATGTATCGGGCGAGATGAGCCCTGTGGAACTATGTAAACTATATAAGGATGATATCATGTATGCATTCTTTGAGATTACCGACAACCAGTGGCTCAAGAAGATACGGAAAGGGACAGAGAGCATGGACCAGAGCGACATAACATTCACCATTGGTGAGGGAAAGGAGATTACACGTAAGGCAAAAATCGATTTCCTCTCCCCTGCCGTTGAGTTGAGCACAGGTACATTAAAAGTACGTGCAGAACTTGACAACAAGGACGGAATGCTCAAGCCGGGAAGCTACATCACGGTTACAATGCCATACGAAGAGATAAAGGATGGCATGCTAGTGCTTGACGCCTCGATAGGTACCGACCAGTTGGGCAAATACCTGTATGTAGTGAACGATTCCAACAAGGTAGAGTACCGACGGATAGATGTCGGTACGCTTGTGGATGATACCTTAAGGTTAGTTACTGACGGAATCGCCCCGAATGACCGCTATGTGACCGAAGCATTGCTCAAGGTGCGCAACGGAATGCCAGTAAACCCTATTATGGACAAGAAATAAAGGAACCATGAAATTCTCCAGATTCTTCATAGAACGCCCGATATTCGCAACGGTACTGTCGCTGTTGCTGTTAGTGGCTGGAGGTGTGGCACTCTTTGTGCTGCCCATTGACCAATATCCATCCATCACTCCACCTACGGTACAGGTGACAGCCGTATACCCCGGTGCAAATGCCGAAACCATAGCACAGACCGTGGGAATACCCATTGAAGAGCAGGTAAACGGCGTAGACGGCATGCTCTACATGAGTTCGACATCGTCATCATCGGGAACATACCAGCTGACCGTGACCTTTGAAGTTGGAACGGACATTGACATGGCAACCGTCCTTGTGCAGAACAGAGTCAACATCGCACTCAACTCGCTCCCCAGCGAGGTTATACAGCAAGGTGTTACGGTGCAGAAGCAATCGACCAACATCGTGCTTTTCATAACCTTGACAGGAAACGAGGAGTATGACCAGCTTTACCTATCAAACTATGCACAACTGCAGCTTGTCGACCAGCTGGCACGCACACCCGGAGTGGGCGGAATAAATATCATGGGCACGGGCAAATACTCCATGCGCATATGGCTTGACCCTGAGGCCATGCGCATCCGAGGGATATCTCCTGCCGAGGTTTATCAAGCCATAAGCAAACAGAACCTTGCCATTTCGGCAGGATATGTGGGGCAGACACTCGATGCAAATGCCGACAACGCATTCCAATACACCCTTAATGTACAGGGACGTTTGCAGGACGCAACCGAGTTCGGGAACATTGTCATACGCAACGACGGAGTGAACATGCTCCGCCTTAGCGACATTGCCACAATAGAGATAGGTAGCGAGACATACTCGGCATCATCGCGCCTGAAAGGGAAACCTACCGCAGCGCTTGCAGTATACCAGTCACCGGGCTCCAGTTCCCTTGCAGTCTCAAAGGCCGTAAGGGCAAAGATGGAGGAACTTGCCGAAGCATTCCCTCCGGGTGTGGAGTACCAGATTGCACTTGATACCACCGATGTAGTGCGCAGTTCAATCCACGAGGTACTCTACACATTCCTTGAGACCACACTGCTTGTAGTGCTTGTAATATTCCTGTTCCTGCAGAACTGGAGGGCAACGCTCATCCCCTGTCTCACAATTCCCGTTTCGCTCATAGGAACATTGGCTGTGATGCAGTTGCTCGGATTCTCGATAAACACCCTTACCCTCTTCGGCCTTATCCTTGCTATAGCCATTGTGGTGGACGATGCCATAGTTGTCGTTGAGAATGCCACACGAATTATCGACGAGGAGGGTCTGCCACCCCGCGAGGCTACAGAAAAGGCAATGGATGAGATTACGAGCCCCATCATAGGTGTCGTGCTTGTAATGCTGGCAGTGTTCATCCCAACTACCATGATAGGCGGCATTTCGGGAGAGCTGTACAAGCAGTTCGCCCTTACCATTGCCACTGCTACGCTGCTCAGCGGCTTCAACTCACTTACCCTTACCCCGGCGCTCAGCGCACTGTTGCTGCGCCCCACAAAAGAGAAAAAGGAGGGATGGTTCTTCCGCTGGTTCAACAAAGGATACGATGCGATGCAGAGAGGATTCGACCGTGTTGTCGCATTCCTGTTGCGCAGGGCATGGATAGCAGCCCTTACATTCCTGGCAATGGTAGCTTTGGCAATATACATGTTCATGCAGTGGCCCACAACATTCATTCCTGACGAGGACGACGGTTACTTCATTGTTAGTGTACAGCTTCCCCCTGCAAGTTCCCTGTCCAGAACCGAGGATGCCGCTAAGGAGATTGAAGCCATAATCGCGGAATATCCCGAAGTGAAGACCTTCATCAGCATCAGCGGATTCAGCATCCTGAACAGCGGCAGACAGAGCAATGCTGCAAGCGTATTCGTTGTACTGAAGGATTGGAGCGAACGTAAGGAGAAAGGAGAATCGGCGGCAGCCATCGTGGAGAGATTCAACAAGGAGGCATATCTTAAAGTTCCACAGGCGCAGTGCTTTGCCTTTGTTCCACCGGCTATACCGGGTATCGGTAATGTGGGAGGCATGCAGATGCAGCTTGAAGACCGCAAGGCACTTGGACTTGTGGAGTTGCAGAAAGCGGTAGAGGCACTACAGCTGAGTGCATCGGCAGAACGTGGTATTGCAGCCATGAACAGCTCTTTTGAGGCCGATGTGCCGCAATATTTCCTAAAGATAGACCGCGACAAGGCCATCTCAATGGGGCTTGACATGGGTGCGGTATTGTCGACACTGAGCTACTACATGGGAGCGATGTATGTGAATGACTTCACACTGCTTGGACGTATATGGCAGGTAAAGATGGCAGCAGGAGAGAATAGCCAGAAGACAATCGAGAGCGTCATGCAGTTGAGTCTCTCCAACAATAAAGGCGAGATGGTCCCGTTCAGCAGTTTCGTTACGGCAGAGGAGATTCTTGGCAGTGACCAGCTGGTACGCTACAATATGTACAACAGCGCAACTGTAACATGTAATGCCGCTCCGGGATACAGTTCGGGCGAGGTGATGCAGGAGGTTTCGGCACTATTCAAGGAGCAGTTGGGCGAAGAGTTCGGATATGAATGGACAGGAGTCGCATATCAGGAGCAGACGGCAGGAAAGAACACTGTCGTGATATTCGGACTTGCCCTGCTTGTTGCATTTCTGGTACTCGCGGCACAGTATGAGAGCTGGACCAGCCCTATTGCGGCGATAATGGGTGTACCTATCGCACTGCTCGGTGCAATCGTAGGATGTTGGCTTGCCGACATTCCGGTGAGCATATATACCGAAATCGGAATAATCCTGCTCATAGCACTCAGCGCAAAAAACGGAATCCTTATAGTAGAGTTCGCGCGCGACTACCGTGCTGCAGGAAAGGATATACGTTTCAGTGCGTCGGAGGCAGCACATGTGCGTCTGCGTCCCATCCTGATGACATCGCTCTCGTTCGTGATCGGTGTGATGCCGCTGCTCTTCGCCAGCGGTGCAGGAGCAGGAGCCCGTCTGTCACTTGGTGCAGCAGTCGTATTCGGAATGTTGCTGAATACCGTCATTGCAACACTTTACATCCCCAACTGGTACGAGTGGATGCAGAGAGCTGAGGAGAGTGGAAAACGGAAAACGGAAAGGTGAAAACTGAAAGGTGAAAGCTTGTGCCGATGTTATCAAAGTGGAAAATTTAAAACGATGATAACCGGAATCATAAAAAACGAGAACTTCAATAAAAAATATCGGCGATTGCCGATATTTTTTATACAGTTTACTATATTTGCAATAGAGATTCAAAACAGGAACAACACAAAAAACATAAAACCATGAACGAAAAGATCAATATGCCTTGGGAAGAGCGTCCCGAAGGATGCAAGGATGTAATGTGGCGCTACTCTAAGAACCCGGTCATTGACCGCTACGCTATTCCCACATCGAACAGCATCTTCAACAGCGCTGTCGTACCATTCAAGGATGGATATGCAGGCGTATTCCGTTGCGACAACAAGGCTGTGCAGATGAACATCTTTGCCGGATTCAGCAAGGATGGTATAAATTGGGAGATTGAACATGAACCCATCGTATTCAAGGCCGGCAACACAGATATGATTGAGTCGGAGTACAAATACGACCCCCGTGTGACATGGATTGAAGACCGTTACTGGATTACATGGTGCAACGGCTATCATGGACCTACCATCGGTATCGCTTATACATTCGACTTCAAGGAGTTTTTCCAGTGCGAGAATGCATTCCTGCCATTCAACCGCAACGGAGTACTTTTCCCACAGAAGATAAACGGCAAGTATGCAATGCTGAGCCGCCCGAGCGACAACGGACACACACCTTTCGGTGACATATATATCAGTTTCAGTCCCGACATGAAGTACTGGGGAGAGCACCGTTGCGTCATGAAGGTGACCCCGTTCCCCGAGAGTGCATGGCAGTGTACAAAAATAGGTGCAGGCTCTGTACCCATCCTCACCGATGAGGGTTGGTTGCTGTTCTACCATGGTGTAATCACCACCTGCAACGGTTTCCGCTATTCAATGGGTGCGGCACTGCTTGACAAAGATGACCCGACCAAGGTTCTCTACCGCACAAGACCATACTTGCTTGCCCCTGCAGCGCCTTATGAACTTGCCGGTGACGTACCGAACGTGGTATTCCCGTGCGCAGCGCTGAACGAAGGTGACAAGGTCGCCGTGTATTACGGTGCTGCCGACACAGTTGTAGGCATGGCGTTCGGATATATCTCGGAAATCATTGATTTTATGAAGAAGAACAGCATCTGACAAGAACATGCATAACAGACCGGGCGCAGTGGACTACAATGGTTCCCTGCGCCCTTTGTTTTATTAAAAAACAATAATCTTCATTATATTTTCTTTTATTCAAAAATTATTGCTTAAGTTTGCTAATGGCTTTCTGAAATGCTCAGAAACCGAGACAGACATTATTGAACCAGCCAATATTACTGAACATGGAAAAAGAGAGGCTTTTTAGCGAATTCTCGCCTGTATCGACAGAGAATTGGAAAAACAAGATTGTTGAGGACCTCAAGGGTGCCGACTACGACAAGAAGATGATTTGGAAAACCGGAGAGGGGTTCAACGTAAACCCGTTCTACCGCAAGGAAGATCTCCCCGAAGGATGCACAGTGGCAGCTCCGGGAGAGTTCCCTTATACACGCGGCAACAGCGGCTGCAACAATTGGCTCATACGCCAAAGTATTGATGTGCCTACCGCAGAGGAGGCCAATGCAAAGGCCAAAAAGATGATTGGAGACGGAGTCACATCCGTTCTCTTCAGAGTACACGGCAAGATGGTGACACCGGAGTATATCCCAACCCTGCTCGACGGAATCGATGCAGAGAAAGTTGAACTGAACTTCAACGTGTGCGTGGGAAAGGTAAAGGTTTTTACAGTACAGTTGGTTGAATACTTCAAACAACGCGGTTTTGACCTTGAAACCGTGCGCGGTGCGATAGAATACGACCCAATAGGCAAGGAGCTGCTTGCCGGAAAGGTTATTGATGATTATGCCTCTGTAATAAAAGAACTTGTAACCACACTTGAGGAGTTGCCCAAATACCGTTGCGTTGCTGTCAACAGCGCGAAGTTGTGCGATGCCGGAGCATACATAACACAGGAACTTGCATATGCTCTCGCATGGGGTAATGAGTACATGAACGCTGCAACGGAAGCAGGCATTGCTGCCGGCAAAGCAGCAAAGAGCATCAAGTTCAACATGGGAATCTCAAGCAATTTCTTTATGGAGATTGCGAAATTCCGTGCAGCGCGCATGTTGTGGGCAAGGATTGTGGAGCAATACAACCCTGAATGCAAATGCGCATGCAAGATGATGATACACGCCGAGACTTCAAGGTTTAACCTCACGCTTTTCGACTCTTATGTAAATATGTTACGCACACAGACCGAGGCCATGAGTGCAGCCATTGCCGGAGTCGAAGCAATAACCGTGACACCTTATGACTCGGTATACGAAACTCCTACAGAGTTTGCCGAGCGCATAGCAAAGAACCAGCAGCTGATTCTCAAGCATGAAAGCCATCTTGACAAGGTTGCCGACCCTGCCGGAGGTTCATACTACATCGAGAGCCTCACAGCATCGATTGCCGCCGAAGCATGGAAGCAGTTCCTTGCAATAGAGGAGGCCGGAGGCTTCCACAAAGCGGTAAAGGAGGGCAAGGTAAAAGCAGATATCGAGGGTGCAGGGGACAGCCGCCGTACAGCACTTGCAAAACGCAAGGAGATTCTTCTCGGCACAAACCAGTATCCTAACTTCGGTGAAACAAGCGAAGGCAAGCGACCTGCGGGAAAGAGTTGCGGATGCGGATGCCACAGCCATGAGGGCGAAGGCAACACACTTGCAATCAAGCGCCTTGGCGAAGAGTTCGAGCAGTTGCGCCTTGCCACCGAAGAGAGCGGACGTCGTCCGAAGGCATTCATGCTCACCATCGGCAACCTGGCGATGCGTCAGGCAAGAGCGCAGTTCTCATGCAACTTCCTTGCAGCTGCCGGATATGAGGTTATCGACAACCTCGGTTTCAAGAGCGTAGAAGAGGGCGTTGCGGCTGCTATGGAAGCAAAAGCAGACATTGTTGTAATATGTTCAAGCGATGACGAGTATGCCGAATATGCAATTCCGGCATTCAAAGCCGTGGCAGGCAAGGCGATATTCATTGTTGCCGGTGCACCTGCTTGCAGCGAGGAGCTGCAGAAGGCAGGTATCGAGAACTTCATACATGTGAGAGTGAATGTGCTTGAGACGCTCAAAGCGTTGAATGCAAAGTTGGGTATCAAGTAACAAAGACGCGTAGCCATGAGAAAAGATTTCAGAAACATAGATATATTCGGTGCAGCTACAAACGCTTCATGCTGCACAAATGCTACAGGCAACAGTAATGATATTTGGGAAACACCTGAGCAGATTAAGGTAAAGCCTGTTTATACAGCAGAGGATCTCAAGGAGATGGAGCATCTTGACTATGCAGCCGGCATTCCGCCGTTCCTGCGTGGTCCATATTCGATGATGTATGTGTTCCGTCCTTGGACAATACGCCAGTACGCAGGATTCTCTACCGCCGAGGAGAGCAACGCCTTCTACCGCCGTAACCTTGCGTCGGGCCAAAAAGGACTTTCTGTTGCGTTCGACCTCCCTACACACCGCGGCTACAACCCCGACAACGAACGTGTAGTGGGCGATGTGGGCAAGGCAGGTGTATCAATCTGCTGCATGGAGAACATGGAGCAGCTCTTTGACGGTATCCCGTTGAACAAGATGTCGGTATCAATGACCATGAACGGCGCTGTACTTCCGGTGCTCGCATTCTACATCAACGCGGCGCTTGAGCAGGGTGCAAAGCTTGAGGAGATGGCAGGAACCATACAGAACGACATCCTCAAGGAGTTCATGGTGCGCAACACCTACATTTACCCGCCTGCATTCTCAATGCGCATAATCGGCGATATCTTTGCGTACACATCACAGAAGATGCCTAAGTTCAACTCAATATCAATCAGCGGTTACCACATGCAGGAGGCCGGTGCATCGGCCGACATCGAACTTGCATACACGCTTGCCGATGGTCTTGAGTATGTACGCACGGGTGTTGAGGCCGGCATTGACATCGATGCATTTGCACCACGTCTCTCTTTCTTCTGGGGAATAGGCATGAACCCGTTCATGGAGATAGCCAAGATGCGCGCGGCACGTATGCTTTGGGCAAAAATCATAAAACAGTTCAACCCTAAGAATCCGAAGTCTATGGCACTGCGTACACACTGCCAGACATCGGGTTGGTCGCTCACCGAGCAGGATCCGTTCAACAATGTGGGCCGTACCGTCATAGAGGCAATGAGCGCAGCCATGGGACACACACAGTCACTTCACACGAACGCGCTTGATGAGGCAATCGCATTGCCTACGGACTTTTCGGCACGTATTGCCCGCAACACGCAGATTTACCTTCAGGAGGAGACAAACATATGCCGCGTTGTAGACCCGTGGGGCGGTTCATACTATGTAGAGAGCCTGACAAAGGAGATTGCCGACAAGGCATGGAAACTCATCCAGGAGATTGAAGAACTCGGCGGCATGGCTAAGGCTATCGAGACAGGTATTCCAAAGATGCGCATCGAGGAGGCTGCTGCACGAACACAGGCACGTATCGACAGCGGCAGACAGGTGATCGTGGGCACAAACGCATATTGCCTTGCCGAGGAGGAGCCTATCGATATCCTTGAGATTGACAACACAGCCGTGCGCGAGGAACAGCTGGCAGCAATCGCACGCAACAGAGCATCGCGCGATGAGCAAGCCGTCAAGGATGCACTTGCAAAGATAACAGAGTATGCACGCACAGGAGAGGGCAATCTTTTGGAAGCAGCAGTCGAGGCAGCACATGTACGTGCGACTTTGGGAGAAATTTCGGACGCTTGCGAGGAGGTCGCAGGACGTTACAAGGCAATAATCAGGACTATTTCGGGTGTGTATTCAGCAGAAAGCAGGAACGACGAGAACTTTGAGAAGGCTTGCCGTTTGACAGAAGAGTTTGCAAAGAGAGAGGGCCGTCGTCCTCGAGTAATGATTGCCAAGATGGGCCAGGACGGACATGACCGCGGTGCAAAGGTTGTTGCGACAGGTTATGCCGACTGTGGTTTCGATGTGGATATGGGCATGCTGTTCCAGACACCGGCAGAGGTTGCACGTCAGGCTGTGGAGAACGATGTACATGCAGTGGGCGTATCTTCACTCGCAGCAGGACACAAGACCCTTGTTCCGCAGCTTATTGAGGAACTTGAAAAACTCGGTCGAGGCGATATTATGGTATTTGCAGGCGGTGTAATCCCTGCACAGGATTATGACTTCCTCTACAAAGCCGGCGTTGTAGGTATCTTCGGTCCGGGAACAAGCGTATCGAAGGCAGCCTGTGAACTGATGAACATATTGCTGGAAGAGTAAGAAACCGTTTAAATTTCTAAAAAGTATTTTCTTATAGAAGCGGGTTTCGTCTATTTCACTATTTTTGCTCTATAAAAAATTGGGCGATATAAATTTAAACAGATTCTAATAATAGAAACATAATTGAAATTAGATAAATGGTAGGGGTTCGGCTCCTACCATTTTATCGGGAACAAGATAGATAATGATAGTTTGTATAGCCGAGAAACCGAGCGTAGCAAAGGAGATAGCCGATATCCTTGGAGCACGAAGCAGACATGACGGATATTATGAGGGGAACGGATACCAGGTCACATGGACATTCGGACATCTGTGTACCCTTAAAGAGCCTCATGACTACACTCCTTTATGGCAACGCTGGAGTCTTGGGAGCCTACCAATGATACCGCCCCGTTTCGGCATAAAGCTGATAAACGATAAGGGCATAGAGAAGCAGTTTGCAGTAATCGAAAGACTGATGCAGGCTGCCGAAATGATTGTAAACTGCGGTGATGCCGGCCAGGAGGGAGAACTTATACAGCGATGGGTGATGCAGAAGGCGCAGGCAAAATGTCCGGTGAAGCGCCTATGGGTATCATCACTTACCGAGGAGGCCATACGCGAAGGATTCGCGACACTTAAGGACCAGAGCGAATACCAGCCACTTTATGAGGCAGGTCTGAGCAGGGCTATCGGTGACTGGTTGCTGGGCATGAATGCCACGAGACTCTACACTCTGAAATATGGCAAGAACCGTCAGGTACTCTCCATCGGAAGAGTGCAGACACCTACGCTCGCACTTATCGTGAAGCGCCACCTTGAGATAGAGAATTTCGTTCCACAGCCCTATTGGGAACTGAAGACAATATACCGCGAGACCACATTCAGTGTCACAGAAGGCAAATATGACAGCGAAGAGAAGGGACGCGAGGCACTTGAGAAGATAACAGGCGAACCGTTCACCGTTACCGACGTTTCGGCAAAGAAAGGCACGGAACTGCCACCAAGACTTTATGACCTTACATCACTACAGGTAGACTGCAACAAGAAGTTCGGACTCTCAGCAGATGTCACACTGCAGACTATTCAGTCGCTCTACGAAAAGAAGGTAACCACCTATCCACGTGTAGACACCACCTACCTCAGTGATGATATCTACCCCAAGTGTGCGAACATACTCAACGGACTACGCGACTATCAGCCGTTGATTGCTCCGTTGACAGGCAAACCGCTCCCTAAATCAAAGAAAGTGTTCGACAACAAGAAAGTAACCGACCACCATGCCATAATACCTACAGGAGTCTACCCTCAAGGGCTCACAGACCTGGAGAAGAAGGTATATGACCTTGTGGCAAGACACTTCATCGCTGTATTCTACCCCGACTGCAAGTTCAGCACTACGACTGTCCTTGGCGAGAGTGCCGGAGTTAAATTCAAGGTGACAGGCAAGGAGATAACCGAACCCGGTTGGAGAGTTGTCTTTGCTGGAGAACAGAACGAGGAGAAAGAGGGCGACAAAGAGAAACTGTTGCCTTCGTTCACTGTGGGCGAGAGCGGACCGCACACCCCAGCACTTGCACAGAAGTTCACCCAGCCGCCAAAACCCTACACCGAGGCTACACTACTGCGTGCAATGGAAACAGCCGGCAAGCTGGTTGATAACGAAGAGTTGCGCGAGGCAATGAAAGAGAATGGAATCGGGCGCCCGTCTACCCGTGCCGCAATCATCGAGACACTCTACAAGCGCAACTACATACGCAAGGAGAAGAAGAATATTGCCGCTACCAAGACAGGCATAGAGCTTGTCGGACTCATAAGAAACGAACTGCTGAAAAGCGCAGAACTTACAGGACAATGGGAAAAGAAGCTCCGCGACATCGAAAAAAGAGAGTATGATGCAAAGAGATTCATTGAGGAACTGAAGGTAATGCTCGGCGAAGTCGTAAACGACGTTCTACGCGACAACAGCAGCATGGCACTATAAGAAATCCCAAGCAAACACAATAAAAGAGGCTTTTGCAAGTTATATTACAATAAGCCATATTGTTGTGCAGAACATCACAAGACATATATTATCATTTGCATTCGCGTTTCTACTGCTCTTTACAGTATCGTGCGGCAGCGAAAAGGCCATCAAGAAGGGTGACCGGTATGCTGCCATAATGGAGTACCACGAGGCTGCCAAAGAGTACAAGAAAGCCTATCGGAAGATTCCGCCGAAGGAGCGCAAGAAACGTGCCGAAGTGGCATGGAAACTTGGTGAGTGCTACCGCAAGAGCAACAACCCTGCACGCGCAGCCGGTGCATATCAGAATGCGGTGCGCTACGGATATCCCGACTCCACAGCCCTTATGCACCTTGGTGAGGCACAACTTGAGAACGGCGAATACAAGGCTGCACAGAAAAGTTATCAAGCATTCCTTGAGAAAGCGCCAGACAACCGCATGGCGCAGATAGGTCTCCAATCGGCAATGCAATCGGCCGATTGGAAGAAGAATCCTAACCGCTACATAGTAAAGAAATCGAAGGAGCTCAACGGACAGCGCAGCGACTACTGCCCTGCATTCGTGGGTGAGGACACTACCATGGTGATAACCACAAGCACACGCAAGGAGGCTACAGGAGAGGAGTTGAGCAGTATCACAGGACAGAAGCATGCCGATATATTCATCACCAAACTCGACGAAAAGGGCAAATGGCAGAAGACCGAAAAAATCGAGAGCGATGTCAACAGTGAGTTCGAGGATGGAGCATGCGCCTTTACCCCCGACGGAAAGACCATGTACTTTACACGTTGCGTAACCGATGCCCACTATCCACGATTCGCAGGAATATACAAGAGCAACCGCAGTGATGCCTCATGGGGCAAACCCGAACAGGTTGTAATCTCACGCGACACCCTCTCATTGTATGCACACCCGGCAGTCTCCCCTGACGGCAATTGGCTATACTTCACATCGGACATGGCAGGTGGCGAGGGAGGACTTGACCTGTGGCGCTACTATATAGGCACAAGCAGGGCTATGGAGGGAATATTGGAAAACCTTGGACCAATGATAAACAGCGAAGGCGATGAACAGTTCCCTGCTTTCGGTCCAAAAGGAGAACTCTTCTTCTCATCGGACGGTTATCCGGGAATGGGTGGACTTGACATCTTCTGTGCCACACAGGTAAATGATACCACATGGAATATCTCGAACATGGGTGCACCGGTAAACTCGAACGGCGATGATTTCGGAATGACATTCGCACCGGGGCTCTATCGCGGTTTCTTCTCATCGAACAGAGGCGACGCTCGCGGCTGGGATCACATATATTCATTCTATCTGCCAGAGACCGTACATATGCTGAGGGGTTGGATATATGAAAAGGACGGGTATGAACTGCCCGAAGGCGTAATACATATGATTGGAGATGACGGGACGAACACAAATTTCGGTGTCATGAAGGATGGTTCATACAGTGTACGTGTCACTCCGGGTGTGAAATATGTTCTGCTGGGCACATGCAAGGGATACCTTAACGCTATGCAGGAACTTGAGACCGACAGTATTGAGGGAAACATGGAGTATCAGCGCGACTTTGCCCTGCCGTCAATAACCCTGCCGGTCCTTGTCGACAATATATTCTATGAATATGACAAAGCTACCCTCACAGCAGAATCCACAGCATCACTTGACGAACTTGTCGAACTGCTCGAACTCAATCCCAATGTTACAATAGAACTGAGTTCACACTGCGATTACCGTGGCAGCGACATCTACAATCAGAAACTCTCCCAGGCTCGTGCCGAATCGGTTGTCGAGTATCTCATAAACAAAGGCATTGAGGAAGAGCGTCTTACCGCCGTGGGATACGGTGAGAACAAACCTAAGGAGGTAACAAAGAAGATGACCGAAAAGTACACATTCCTGAAAGAGGGCGATGTGTTGACCGAAGAGTTCATCAATGCCCTTGAAGATGAGGATCAGAAAGAGACTTGCCACCAGCTTAACCGCCGCACCGAGTTCCAGGTGCTGCGCACTACATACAAACTATACGAGTGATTCTACTGAAAGTATTAAGAAGCCGTTGGCTTCTAAAACATTCTCTAATATTAAACCGTCTCAAAAAGACTATTTTACCTTCCCGGGATTCTTGTTCACAAAATCGGCCCAGGATGAATACTTCTTTTCACCCGTAGGCCTGCCACGTTGTATGAAATGACAGAATGCCGCACCGAGTGCATCGGTGGCATCCATGAACTGCGGCATCTCCTCGGCTGAAATGTTCAGCATTCGGCGCAACATCTCTGCAACCTGTTCCTTTGAAGCCGAACCGTTACCGGTAATGGCCATCTTTATCTTCATCGGGGCATACTCGTGAATAGGTACTTCACGGCTTATTGCCGCTGCAATGGCAACTCCTTGTGCACGCCCGAGTTTGAGCATACTCTGCACATTCTTGCCGAAAAAGGGTGCTTCGATGGCAAGTTCATCGGGAAGAAAAGAGTTTATGAGACCTTGAACGCGATTGAATATCTCACCCAGTTTCATATACATATCCTTGCATTTGCGCAGGTCAATTACCCCCATGGCAATGAGACGTGCACGGTTACCGTTTACACCGATAAAGGCATAACCCATGATATTAGTACCGGGGTCAATACCCATTATTACCCTGTCATCCGTTGGGCGAGTGATTCCTGTCATAGCTGAAGATAGCGGAGAAGCGCCCTGCATCCGGCATCAATCTCCTTATATGTCTTGTCAAAATTACCATGATACCACGGGTCGGAGATATCGGCACCGGCACAACGTTGCGGTTCATCAGCTACAAAATCGAGCAGTTTCCACACCTTACCTTCACAGTCACACCCGACTATGCGCATAAGGTTACGCACATTATAATCCTCCATCACAATTACCATATCGGAACTGTTATAATCATCCATTGTAAAACGGCGGGCACGGTGTCCACCACAAGGGATATCATGAAGTGAAAGCGTATATGCCGCAGGCTGATAGATACCGTTGCCAATCTCCTCGCTGCTTGTAGCAGACGATTCGATATGCAACTCTTCGCATAGTTGCGCCTTACGCACAAGTTCCTTCATTATGAATTCAGCCATAGGGGAACGGCAGATGTTCCCATGGCATACGAACATTATCTTTTTCATTTTTGCTTACTCAAGAAAACCGGCATCGAATGATAGAGGCAGAAGAGCCTTGATACCGTCTTCGATTACATAGCACTGTTTCGATCCGTAAAGCACAATCCTTATCACATTGCCGTAGCGTTTCTCCGTTTCAAGGATAACCTGACGGCATGCACCACATGGAGGTATAGGCACCGGCAACTCTCCGCTATCATTCCTTGCGGCAATGGCAAGCACTTCAACCGGTTCTTGCGGATATTGCGAATTGGCCCAAAAGATTGTCGTACGTTCGGCACAAAGACCGGATGGATAAGCGGCATTCTCCTGATTGCTGCCTGAGACAATATCACCGTTGCCAAGACGCACTGCTGCGCCCACATTGAAATGTGAATATATTGCATAGCTGTTTGCCGTTGCGGCACGCGCTGCATCAACCACTTCCTTGTCTTCAGACGGAAGTTCATCGTAAGAACAGACTTTTACTTTTGTCTGCAGAGTCATCTCCTTCATATCAGTTTGCTTTAGTTAACCTGGGTGTTACTTTATTGCAAAGAAACAAAGCCCACGGCATATTTGCAAAGGCAAATATAAATAATTAGTTGCGATTTAACAATTTATTCATTTATTTTGCACCTGAAATACAAAAATCACACTATGAAGAAACAACTTGCAATAATAGCACTGGCAATGCTTGTACTCAGCAGTTGCGGAACATCAAAGAACAGCACAGCTCCGGTCAAGACAGACATTTCCCAGGCCAAGGACAAGA
The DNA here is from genome assembly GCA_017398805.1 of Bacteroidaceae bacterium. Classification (GTDB taxonomy): domain Bacteria; phylum Bacteroidota; class Bacteroidia; order Bacteroidales; family Bacteroidaceae; genus HGM04593. Next base: position 50,598 of record JAFQEZ010000098.1, read on the forward strand.
ATGAACGATACATTCTTACATACTACCCCGTCGCTGTGGAACACATGAAGAAGTACGGCATCCCCGCAAGCATTACACTGGCACAGGGTGTACTTGAAAGCGGAGCCGGTACAAGTTATCTCGCGACCGAGGGCAAGAACCATTTCGGAATAAAAGCCGATGACGGATGGAGAGGAAAGAAGATAAAGAATATGGACAACGGCAATATGTGCGAGTTCCGCAAATACAAGAATGTGGACGAATCATTCAGGGACCATTCGGAATTCCTTACAAGCCATCGCAGATACGATTTCCTCTTCGAACTCGACAAAGATGACTACCGGGGTTGGGCGAAAGGACTGAAAAAGGCCGGATATGCCGAAGACAAAAGCTATGACACAAAACTCATCAGCCTTATCGAAAGGTATAATCTCCAAGGCTATGACAAATTAGGATACAATGGCGGCAGGACCGTATTGACCATGAACAGGACTCCTTATATAATAGCAATGAAAGGAGACCGCATCAGCAACCTTGCAAAGGAACTTGGCATTTCAAAAAGCAGAATCAGGAACTATAATGATATCTATGGCGATGGAGACATCAAAGAGGGAGACATCGTTTTCCTCAAGCAGAAGAAGGGCAAGGCTACCAAAGGATGCGAATTCCACACTGTAAAAGGAGGAGAGAGCCTGCACAGCATTTCACAAATGTACGGAGTAAGGCTAAAGGATATCTACAGAATGAATCCGCAATACAGAAGTTACGCAAAAATCAAAGTCGGGGATGTAATAAGATTGAGATAAATAGAAAAACAGGGCGCAGGCCCTGTTTTTTTTATTTATGCTTTTCAATTTCATTCGGAATCCTGAATGCAGTATACAATTCAATGAAAGCACCGCACAACATTATGGCCATCCACTCATTGTTGGTATGGGTAAACATGAGGACACCGGCTGCGACAAGCATCAGACCGCCCAACTGTTGCTGCGCTACAAGACGGCGTACTGCAAAATGGTCGTGCTTTACACGCAACAAGAATTGGGTAATGGCAAAAACCACTGCTGCCGGCAAGTATATACTTGAGTAGATGTCAGGCAGGAACAAACGCGATGCCGCACCTACAAGGAGTACTATCGCACTCACATAAAACAGAAACTGAATCACCTTTTTCATTTATTCTATAACATAAACCTCTTCCTGAGGTGTGTGCATACCATATTTCTCACGCGCAAGTTTCTCGACATCCTCGTTCTGTTCCTTGTTTTCCAGGCCGGCATTACGAGTCTCTATATCCATTGAATCGCGTTGCATGATAGAAATCTCCTTTTTAAGAGAGTCTATCTTGTTCTGGTTCTCAATATGCTTCATCATGCTCTTCTCATCAAACAGAAGCACGATTACAAGGAAAACCGCAGTCACAAACAGATATTTGTGATTCCTGATCCACCTTATCGGTACCATTATTTTGCTGAAAAAAGACATACCTGAAACTTATTCTAAAAGATTTGAAGATTGACCACAATAGTGTTTCATTACAGTAGCCGTATCTTCGCACAACATACAATGCAAAGATATAAAAAATGGATGAATAAAACCTGTTTATTTGCCGTGAATGCTCTTTTTTGCAAAAATTCATTCTGAGACGTTTTGCCAAAGCGTCTCTTTATACTATCTTTGCATTATACCATATTATATTTAGCAGATTCCGTTCATACTAAAACGGTGCTGCATAAAGAATAGAGAACAAGGATGGAGAACTATATCGTTTCAGCAAGAAAATACCGCCCGGACACGTTTGACACCGTAGTATCACAGAAGTCACTGACAACGACACTCAAGAATGCGATACAGAGTGGCAAACTTGCCCATGCATATCTTTTCTGCGGTCCACGAGGAGTGGGAAAGACAACATGTGCGCGAATCTTTGCAAAGACAATCAACTGCCAGCACCCCACTGCTACCGGTGAACCATGCAACGAATGCGAATCGTGCCTATCGTTCAACCAGCAGCGTTCATACTCGATATACGAGCTTGATGCTGCCAGCAACAACAGCGTGGATGACATACGTTCACTGAACGAGCAGGTACGGATTCCACCCCAGGTAGGCAAATACAAGGTGTACATCATCGACGAGGTACACATGCTGACACAATCCGCCTTCAACGCGTTCCTAAAGACCCTTGAAGAGCCACCTGCACATGCGATATTCATTCTCGCCACAACCGAGAAACACAAGATTATACCCACCATTCTCTCACGATGCCAGATATATGATTTCAGCCGTATCGAGTCGGCAGATATCGTTGCGCATCTGAAATCAATCGCTGAGAAGGAGGGGGTAAAGGCAGAACACGAGGCACTCCGTATAATCGCACAGAAATCGGACGGTTGCATGCGTGATGCCCTTTCGCTGTTCGACCAGATGGTAAGCTTCACACAAGGAGAGCTGACATACACCAAAGTCATTGACAGCCTTAACGTACTTGACCATGAATACTATTTCCGTCTGACAGATCTCATTCTCGATGGAAAGATCTCACAGGCACTGCTGCTGTTCAACGAGGTTCTCTCAAGAGGTTTCGAGGGGAATATATTCATCGAAGGCGCAGCCTCACATTTCAGAGACCTTCTTGTAAATGGAGACCCTGCAACAGCACCATTGTTCGAAGGCAGCGACGAACTGCGCGCACGATATGCCGAGCAGGCAAAAAGGTGCAGGACAAAGATGATATTCAATGCAATCAAGCTTTGCAACAACTGTAGCATGAACTACAGGGCAAGCCGCAACAAGAGGCTGCTTGTAGAACTCACCATCATTGAATTGTCACAACTGGCAGAAGATAGCAGCGATGATGGCGGGGGGCGTGGCCCCAAGGCACTAAAACCAATATTCAGCAAACTCCCACAAAAGGAGAGCACGACAGCCCAACAGACCGTCAAAGAGTCAACAAACACCCCGGAAAGGCCCACTTCAGCCGTTTCAACGCCAAACAATAGTGCTGAAAGCGATAACATCAGACATGTTGCAGCACCAACGCCTGTGACACGTCCGGCAATGGAAGGCCGTCCACCTGAAATGCAGGTCAAGAGAGGCGGCATGTTCGGGGGCATACGTTCACGTGCAAACAGCATCGCAGAGAATCAGACCACACAAGTTGAAACAAGGAGTGTTGGGACAACAGCCCAACACGCAAGCACTGCTCCTGTCGAAGTTCCAAAAACAGATAAGCCTAAGGTGATAACTCCGGAACTTATGGCTCAGGCGTGGAGATCCTTTGCCATGCAACTTCCCGAAAGTGAAAGAGGTTTGGCCGACAGAATGAAGATAATGACACCGGAAGTAACCGGGGAGAATTGTTTCTCAGTATCTCTTGACAACCACCATGCAGCAGACCTGTTCACAAAAGAATCGGCACGCATATGCAAGGGTATGAGTGCCTACCTTGACGGCATAACACCCAAAATGAGCATAAACGTCAATACGGTGATTGTAGAGAGACATGTAAGCGACAGAACCAAACAATACGAAATTCTCAAGGAGAAGAATCCTATAATTGAGAAACTGAGAATAGGATTAGGGCTTGACCTCGCAAGATGACAAACATCATATAGCCTCAAAAAACCTCTGCGCAACCGATTGCGCAGAGGTTTTTGAATATCCTCCGGATTGACGCCGGAAGGATTAAAAACAACTCAAAACATCCAGGCATAATTAAAGCAATATATCTGAGATTTGCAAATTATAAAGGTGTAAAAACAAGACTTTCTTTTACCTAAAGATTTATTTTAAATAACAAAATTTTTCACCTTATATAGAATTATTCCAAATAAGAAACACACGCAAACCATATCGATAAGAATGCGCGACAGAGCGCAACAAAGCAACAAAAAAGGGTAAAAATCCGATTTTCGAAGCCTGCTTTTCAGCAGGCGATAAACACGTAACGCACTGATTATCAATTCGCAAAAATATTTTATCAAAAAAGCAACCTTACAAAAGCCGACATTATTAACAGCCTGATTTACAGAGTCTTATTTTAAGACATTTTTTCGCAAACTTTTATGGACTTGATTTTTCATTAATATTTGAAGATATTTGCAATAGAAATGAACGGCAAAGAGGCCCTCAAACAACGAGCCTCTTTTTATTTGCCGCCATAAAAGACAAGAGAACTGAAAGACAATGAACTCAAACCTCACAGCAAAGTGGAACCGATGCCTTGAAATAATCCGGGACAATGTCTCGGATGCGACCTACACAACCTGGTTCGCCGACATCACTCCCCTCAAGTACGAGGATGGAACTTTGACCATCGAGGTAAAGAGCAACTTTGTCTACGAGTTCCTTGAGAGCAATTTTGTCGACCTGCTCCGCTCAACAATCTTCAAGGTGATGGGCAATGGAACAAGACTCATGTACAGCGTCCTTACCGACAAGGACAACAACATAAGCATGGAGGTCGGCACAGACAGCAGCAACAGCCACAGGCATGGCACAGGCAACAGCGGCAACAGCGCTCCTAAAGCAATGCAGGAGGTTGTCCAGGAGCTTGATTCAATGCTCATAAGCCGTTACACGTTCGACAATTACGTTGAAGGTATCAGCAACCGCTTGTCAAGATCTGTAGCAATAAGCGTAGCCGACAAACCGGGCAGAGCGTTCAATCCACTCTTTATACACGGATCTTCAGGTGTAGGAAAGACACACCTCATCAATGCCATTGGAGTAAGGATAAAGGAACTCCATCCGGAATTGAGAGTGCTTTATGTATCGGCTCACCTGTTCCAGGTGCAATATACCGATTCAATCCTGCAGAAGAACTTCAACGACTTCATGAGATTCTATCAGAGCATTGACGTGCTCATCATAGATGACATCCAGGAATTCGCAGGCCTGCAGAAAACACAGAATGCATTCTTTCACATATTCAACCATCTGCACCTGAACGGAAAGCAGCTCATAATGACATCAGACCGTTCTCCGGCACAGTTGCAGGGAATGGAGGAGCGCCTCATCACCCGTTTCAAGTGGGGCATGACTGCCGAGATTGAAAAGCCCGACCTCGAACTCAGAAAGAACATCCTACGCAATAAGATGCAAAGGGATGGCTTGAAGTTCCCCGAAGAGGTTATCTCATACATCGCAGAGAATGTAAATGCCAGCATAAGAGACCTTGAAGGTATAATTGTCTCACTCATGGCACATTCCACAATAAACAATGCGGATGTCGACTTGAACCTTGCCCATAAGATCATAGGCAATCTGTCGGAATATGAGAAAAAGAGCATTACCATAGATGACATCATAAACAAGGTCTCGAGTTATTACGGCATTGAAGCCAGTGCAATAAACACCCGTTCGCGCAAGCGCGAAGTTGTACTCGTACGCCAGGTTGCAATGTTCCTTGCCAAAAAGTACCTTGACATGTCTACATCAAAGATCGGACAATATATCGGCAACAGAGATCACGCGACAGTGCTTCATGCCTGCAAGACCGTTGCGAATTTGGCTGACACCGACAAACAGTTCCGTAACGAACTTAACGAAATCGACCTCTCTTTACAGAGAGCATAATAAGTCTCAGAACACATTTCAATTATAGGAAAGACTCCGGTCTGAAAGAATCCGCTAATGGCGGATTCTTTTTTTATAAACAAACTTCAACTGTTTGCACAATTCCTGAAACACAATACAGACAAAAAAAATATTTTTTAGCAAAGATCCTCCTCTCGAAAAATAAATAAAACAACTATTCAAGAACAACAAAAGACATTATAGAAGGAAGGATAATAGAAAACTTTATCACATTGCATTCACACAAGAATCTTCCTTTTAGAAAACTTTTTTGCAAAACCAAAAATTTAAAGCATTAAATATCAATGCTTTATTTTTTATTTTGGAAAACTTTTATTTATGTTGACAACTTACAGCATTAATATTTGGTTAATATAAAAATGAATTATAAATTTGCAGAGCGTTAGAAAAAAAGCATAAGAGATTTCAACAAAAACAACCATAATAACAACTGATTGAAGTGGAAAAGACAACCTACACTTACGATGATGCCTTCAAGGCAGCACTTGATTACTTCGGCGGTGATGAGCTCGCTGCAAGAGTATGGGTCAACAAGTATGCAGTCAAGGACTCTTTCGGCAACATATACGAGAAGAGCCCCGAAGATATGCATTGGCGTATCGCAAATGAGATTGCACGCGTAGAGGCGCAATACAAGAACCCGATGAGTGCGCAGGAGATTTTTGATCTTCTCGACCACTTCAAATATATTGTTCCGTCGGGCAGCCCTATGACAGGTATCGGAAACGACTTCCAGATTGCCTCACTATCGAACTGCTTCGTTATCGGCATGGAGGGAAAGGCAGACTCATACGGCGGAATCATCCGCGTCGACGAGGAGCAGGTACAGCTCATGAAGCGCCGTGGCGGTGTAGGACACGACCTTTCACACATTCGCCCTAAAGGTTCTCCGGTAAAGAACTCCGCTCTCACATCAACCGGCCTCGTCCCATTCATGGAGCGTTACTCAAACTCTACACGCGAAGTTGCTCAGGATGGACGTAGAGGCGCACTGATGCTGAGCGTATCAATAAAGCACCCTGATGCAGAAGCGTTCATTGACGCAAAGATGACAGAGGGCAAGGTTACCGGTGCCAATGTATCGGTAAAAATCGACGACGAATTCATGAAAGCTGTAACCGAACAGCAACCATATACACAGCAATACCCCATAAACGGAGAGAATCCGCTATATACAAAAGAGATAAACGCCAACCAGCTATGGAACAAGATTATCCATAATGCGTGGAAGTCGGCAGAGCCGGGCGTACTATTCTGGGACACCATTCAGCGCGAGTCGATTCCTGACTGCTATGCAGACCTCGGCTTCGAGACCGTATCGACCAACCCTTGTGGTGAAATCCCTCTATGCCCATACGATTCTTGCCGCCTCATAGCAATCAATCTCTACTCATATGTGGTAAATCCGTTCACACCCGAGGCATACTTTGACTTTGAGCTTTTCAAGGAGCATGCGACTAAGACACAACGCATAATGGATGATATCATTGACCTTGAACTTGAAAAGATCAAGGCAATTCAGGAGAAGATCGAGAGCGATCCTGAAAGCGAAGAGGTCAAAGGAGCCGAGAGGAAATTGTGGGAGAAGATTGCACGCAAGAGCAGCATGGGACGTCGTACCGGCGTTGGTATTACAGCCGAGGGCGACATGCTTGCAGCCATGGGCTTGAGATACGGCAGTAAAGAGGCCGTAGAGTTCTCGGAACAGGTACACAAGACATTGGCACTCGCCGCATACGGTTCATCAGTGAAACTTGCCGAGGAGCGCGGAGCATTCGAGATATTCAATATCAAGCGCGAGGAGAACAATCCATTCATCAACCGCTTGCGCGAGGCTGACCCGGCGCTTTACGAGAACATGAAGAAGTTCGGACGCAGAAACATTGCCTGCCTCACCATTGCACCTACAGGCACAGTGAGTATCATGACACAGACCACATCTGGTATCGAGCCTGTATTCATGCCTGTATACAAGCGCCGCAGGAAGGTCAACCCCAATGATCCTGCAGTACATGTGGACTTCACGGATGAAAACGGTGATGCATTTGAGGAGTACGTAGTATACCACCACAAGTTTGTTGAGTGGATGCAGAAGAGTGGCATCGACACCACAAAGCGCTACACACAGGCCGAAATAGACGGCATCGTGGCACGTTCACCATACGCAAAGGCAACATCCAATGATATTGACTGGCTTGCGAAGGTTGAGATGCAGGGACGTATCCAGAAGTGGGTTGACCACTCAATCAGTGTAACCATCAACCTGCCTAATAACGTTGACGAAAAATTGGTAAATGATCTCTACGTTACAGCATGGAAATGCGGTTGCAAGGGATGCACAGTATACCGCGACGGTTCACGTGCCGGAGTCCTCGTATCGACCGAGAGCAAGAAGGAGAAAAAAGAAGCCGAGGTTGCAAAACCCACAATAACAGAAGTGCGTCCTGTAATTCTTGAAGCAGATGTTGTACGATTCCAGAACAACAAAGAGAAATGGGTGGCATTCATCGGTCTTCTGGACGGTGAACCATACGAAATCTTTACCGGACAGCAGGATGACGAGGATGGCATTCCATTGCCTAAGAACGTCACACGCGGTATAATCATCAAACACACGAATGAGGACGGCACAAAGCGCTATGACTTCCAGTTCGAGAACAAAATAGGTTACAAAACTACAATCGAAGGACTATCTGAGCGATTCAACCCCGAATTCTGGAATTACGCCAAACTCATTTCAGGTGTATTGAGATATAAGATGCCTATTGACCAGGTAATCAAACTCATATCATCGCTTGAACTTGCATCGGACAACATCAACACCTGGAAAAATGGCGTTGAGCGTGCGCTGAAACGTTACATCAAGGATGGTACATCTGCAGCCGAGAAGTGCCCGAACTGCAAACAGCAGCTTATATTTGAGGAAGGTTGCCTCCACTGCCCTGGATGCGGATACTCAAAATGCGGATAAGGAATATTTCATAATTAGTAAATAAATAAGTTGCCAGTAAGGGGTCTTTAAGCAGTTAGAGACCCCTTGCGTTTTAAAGAGAGACAAATTACAGCGCAATATACAAGCAACAACGATTATCTAAAGAGAAGATTCAAGATGCAGACGACGGCTTACACAATAGAACTCAAACAGATACACCTATATGCGCATCACGGCGTAATGGAGCAGGAGAGAAGCATTGGAGCATGGTTTACCATTGACATCGCACTTGAAATAGGAGATAACAGCTGCATGGATAGCGACGACATCAATGGAACTGTCAGCTACGCAGACGTATACAGCATTATTCGTCGCGAAATGGAACACCCCTCGCAGTTGCTCGAGAATGTCTGCTACCGTATAAGCCAAGCGCTCTACAGCGCATTTCCACAGATTACAGGCATTAGGATCTCACTTGCAAAAGATACACCACCCATGGGAGGCGACAGGCTGAATGCCTCTGTCACCATAACCAGCAAAAGATAGGATAAGCGAACGCACTGCCGTAAGGCAGTGCGTTCGCTTGTTATGGAGGTCTTCTTTATATTATTTTATACCAAGGCCGGCTATCGCTTGGCGGGCGGCTTTCTGTTGGCTCTCACGTTTTGAGAAGCCGTCGCCTGTACCTTGCACTTCACCATCCACAAGAACCTCACTTACAAAAAAGGCACCATCCTTACGCAGTTCTTCACTCACCACGCGGAATTCGACCTCCTTATGGCTCCTCTGAGACCATTCGATCAGGCGGCTTTTATAGTTCTTGTCCGACTTTGCAATCTGCTCGATATCCTTCAAACGGGAGAAGACCCTATCAAGAAGGAACCTGCGACAGTGTTTATACCCTTTGTCAATATATATCGCTCCAATCAGCGCTTCAAGCGCATTACCGTATATATAACTGTTATGCTGTTGGGAAATACCGCAAGAATCGACAAATTTGTCGATGCCAATCTCTACGGCAAGTTCATTCAACCGCTCACGACATACAAGATTGCTTCGCGACTTTGTAAGGAAGCCTTCGCGTTCTCTGCGGAATTTTGAATAGAGGAAGTCTGCTGTTACAGAGCTGAGCACGGCATCACCCAAGAACTCAAGACGCTCATTACAACCCAGCTTACGGGAGCCGGAAGCTTGCGAACTATGCGTCAAGGCAGTTTTATAAAGAGATATTTTCCCAGGTACAAAACCCAATATCGAATATAACAAAAGATAAGACTCCCTATCCTTGTGGGATAGAAGCCTTATCTTGTCAATTATCCTTTTCAAATATCTGTTAGCCTTCAATTTTCTTAAACGCTATGCTTGCATTGTGTCCACCGAAACCGAATGTATTTGACAACGCGACCTTCACTTCCCTTTTCTGGGCCTTGTTGAAGGTAAAGTTCATGCGATAGTCAATTTCCGGATCCTCATCACCCTCTTCGTGATTTATAGTGGGCGGTATAATACCGTCCCTGACTGCCAAAACAGTCAAAACAGCCTCTATGGCACCTGCTGCACCTAAAAGGTGTCCTGTCATTGACTTTGTTGAACTGATATTCAACTTATAGGCATGGTCGCCGAAGAGAGTAGCAATAGCCTTGGCCTCTGCAATGTCACCTGCGTATGTAGATGTGCCGTGTACATTGATGTAGTCTACATCATTTATCGAGAGACCGGCCTCATCGAGCGCAGCCTTCATTACACGGCATGCACCTTCGCCCTCGGGATGAGGTGCTGTAATATGATATGCATCTGCCGTAAGGCCTGTACCTGCAATTTCTGCATATATCTTCGCTCCACGGGCAACAGCATGCTCATACTCCTCAAGGATGAGTGTTGCAGCACCTTCGGCCATCACAAAACCGTCACGGCTCTTGCTGAACGGACGTGATGCCCCTTTCGGGTCATCATTCCTTACAGACAATGCGTGCATCGCATTGAATGCACCTACACCGGTCTGACATATTGCAGCCTCCGCACCTCCGGCAATGATGACATCAGCTCTTCCCAAACGTATCTGGTCATAAGCATCAATTATCGCATTACTTGATGAAGCACAAGCCGATGTAGTCACGTAGTTGGGACCTTTAAGCCCATAGCGTATCGATATGATACCGGCAGTCATATCCGATATCATCTTTGTCATAAGAAATGGGGAGAATCTTGGACCTGATTCCTGATTTAGCGCATATGCGCGCATCTCATCCTCAAGAGCACTGAGTCCTCCGATACCTTCACCGTATATGACGCCAACACGCATTGTATCAACTTTCTCAAAGTCAAGGCCACTATCGTTTATAGCCTCAACTGCCGATGCGAAACCATAATGGGTATCGACATCGAGTTTGCGTACATCGCGTCTGTCCATACTTGCTGTAGGGTCAAAATCCTTGACCTCGCAAGCGAATGTTGTCTTGAAAAGGTATGTATCAAAACGAGTAATAGGTCCTGCTCCACTTACACCATTGATTGCATTCTCCCACATAGTAGGAACATCATTGCCAATCGGCGAAACGGCACCAAGACCTGTTACAACAACTCTTCTTTGTTTCATCTTAGAATTGTTAGTATAGTAGGGAGAGAAGGATTACTTCTCGGCAACCTTCTCCTCTACGAACTTGACAGCATCACCTACTGTCGCGATTTTCTCTGCAGCATCCTCGGGGATTGAGATACCGAACTCATCCTCGATCTCCATAATAAGCTCTACTCTATCCAATGAGTCTGCACTCAAGTCGTTTGTAAAGTTAGCCTCAGAAGTTACCTCTGCCTCTGATACACCGAACTTCTCAACAATAATAGCCTTAACTCTTGATTCAATTTCTGACATAGTTGTATTTTTTTGAAGATTGAACATTTTCAATGCAAAAGTATGATAAAAATTAGGAACTGCCAAGAAAGAGAGGAAAAAAATCGCTTAAAAATTGCACAAATACACATTTTTGTGCAAAACATACACCAAAAACCACCTGTTTTAACATTTAATCACTTTTGAGGCGGATTTCATACGACGAATGTTCTCTCCTCAGATTGTAATTATTTCTAAGTTCCTCAAATGCGGAAGGATTCTTTTTCAACGCAAACGAGTCGTTTGCAGGAGAATATATCCGCAAAGCCGCAGAAGCGAAATCCGGAGCCTCAACCACCAGACCGGATGATTCCAATGGCGGCAAAGGCAGGGCCCCATCATATCCTGTATGCCGTGCAAAAGCCTCAAGAACAATCCTTGTCGCATTATATTTTCCCTCAAGCGAATAACCTGCAATATGAGGCGTTGCCAGATACACCTTATTTAATAAATCAGTATCTATATACGGTTCACCCTCCCAGACATCAAGTACGGCATCACCGACCTTACCGCTGTCAATAGATTGCAACAGAGCCTTATTGTCCACCACCGGACCACGGGATGCGTTTATAAGAAGACGACACTTTAAAAGAGAGTTGAAAAACCGTTCGCCAGCAAGATGGAAACTCGGGAACTCACCTCCTCGGTTCAGAGTAGGATGGAATGTAATGATTTCACATTCAGCCGCAATAACATCGAGCGGCACAAATCCGTCATTTCCTTCACGTTTTGCCCTTGGAGGATCATTCCGGTAAACCTTTATGCCTTCCCTCTCAGCCCATTCCGCCACTTTGGATCCAATTTCACCGACTCCTACAACACCGATCGAGAGCCCCTTTAGCGACAACCCTCTCTCTCGCGCCCACAGATAAACTACAGATTGGACATACTGCAACACAGCCCCCGCATTGCATCCCGCCGCACTACTCCACACAATACCGTTGTCGGCACAATATGCGGCATCAATATGGTCATAACCTATTGTTGCAGTACCGATAAAACTGATTTTACTGCCTTCAAGCAAAGACGCATCACACCTTGTGCGGGTACGAACAAACAGCGCCTCTGCATCGGCGACATCGCCTTTTGAGATTACCACACCGGGTAGAGGAGATACATCATGCCCCATCCTTTGAAGAGCCTCACATATAAACGGGATTTTCTCGTCAACAACTATTTTCATTGCCCAATCACTCTAAAGTGGTACAAATATAACGACTTTTGTTGCAAAGTTTTGTCAATATCACAAACTTTCGTTAGTTTTGTATGATTGAATTTAAAACAACAGAATATGAAGAGTTTCACAGAGATGAGTTGGCCTATCTTCAACCAGGCTATCGCCGACTACCACAAGACAGATAATGTAGACACACCTATCAACAATCCCTATCCGGTAAAGAGTATCGAATACTACCTCTACCTAAAGTGCTGGATAGATACCGTGCAATGGCACTTTGAAGACATCATACGCGACCCTGCAATCGACCCGGTAGAGGCGTTGACACTCAAGCGCCGTATCGACAAGTCGAATCAGGACAGAACAGACCTTGTGGAACTCATAGACAGCTACTTCCTTGACACATTCAAGGATGTTGTACCTGCGGCTGATGCGACAATCAACACAGAGAGCCCTGCTTGGGCTGTCGACCGCTACTCTATCCTCTCGCTCAAGATATACCACATGCAGGAGGAGGTAGAGCGCAAGGATGTCGATGCCGAGCACATTGCAAAGTGCCAGGCCAAGCTCGACGTTCTCAAGGAACAATACAAGGACATGACCACATCAATCGGTCAACTGCTTGACGACATTGCAGCAGGGCGCAAGTACATGAAGGTCTATCGACAGATGAAGATGTACAATGACCCGGCTCTCAACCCTGTACTTTATGGATCAAAGAAATAAGGAGAGACGCACAATTCTTATCACACGTTTTTCTGCTGTTGGGGATATTGCAATGACAATTCCATTGCTTTATTCACTCAGCAGGAGTTACCCCGAACACCGTTTCGTATTCGTAAGCCGCAACAGGTTCGGACAATTCTTCATTGACAAACCGGAAAACCTTGATTTCATCGGGATTAATCCGGCGGAGTACAAAGGTATTGCAGGGCTTTACAGACTTTACCGCGAGCTGAAGGAGAAGAGCAATCCCGACTACGTTGCAGACCTCCACGACGTACTGCGCACAAAGGTTCTGCGTTGGTACTTTATTTTGCTGGGCAAAGCAAAATGCGCACACATAATCAAAGGACGGAAAGAGAAGAGAGCCCTCACCCGCAAAAAAGACAAATCAACTGAACAGCTCACAAGCACTTTCGAAAGATACAGGGATGTATTCACCCGTCTTGGTTTTCCATTTGAGCCAAACTTTACGTCACTGTTCGGCAACGGCAAAGGCGACATAACAGAATTTACCTTCCTGCCTGAGAAAGGCGATGAAAAGTGGATAGGCATAGCCCCGTTTGCACGCCACAAAGGGAAGATATACCCACTGGAAAAGATGGGGAAAGTGATTGAACTGTTGTCGGCAAAAGAGAATATCAGAATATTTTGTTTCGGGAACGGGCCTCAAGAGGAAGAGGTTGTAAACGAATGGTGCAACAAGTACCCTCGCACACACTCCTTCATAGGCAAGACCAACTTCAACGGCGAACTAAGGCTCATCAGCCATCTTGACGTAATGATAAGCATGGACTCCGCCAACATGCACATGGCATCCCTTGCCGGAACACCCGCCATATCAATATGGGGAGCCACATCACCGCTCGCCGGTTTTCTTGGGTGGAATCAGAAGAGAAGCGACTGTTTGGAACTACCGCTCCAATGCCGCCCATGTTCAATATTCGGCAATAAGCCATGCATGCACGGCGACTACAGGTGCATGGAGATAGCACCGGAAACCGTTGCCCGGAAAGTACTCGAAAGAACAAACGCCTGAAACCATAGAAATACCATGGACAACAAGACTACCGACCAGCAAAAAGACCCGATGGGAAGGGCGATTTTTGACTATTATCATACCAAGAAAGCCGCCAAACTCCGAGTTTTTTCATCAATGTTCTACGAGGACGAAATTCCTGTAGCGACACTGTTCCGGACCTTTGAAGAGATGCCAGTGCAGGAGCAGAGAGCCATAGAGCTTTGCCGAGGAAGGGTGCTGGACGTAGGAGCAGGATCAGGTTGTCACAGTTCGATACTTATGGAACGCGGACACGAGGTTGTTGCCATCGACATATCGGAGCTCTCAGTAAATGTTATGAAAGAACGCGGAATTGATGCACGCACAATAAACTTCTTCGACGAGACGTTCCGGGAAAAATTCGACACTGTACTGTTGGCAATGAACGGAATTGGCATAGTTGGAAAAACCTGGCGACTTGAAGAGTTCTTCCGAAGCGCAAAAAGGTTGCTTGCCCCCGACGGACAGATTCTGCTCGACTCGTCGGACATCAAATATATTTTCATGGATGATGACGGAAGCATGGAGATAGACCTTGCTGCAGGCTATTACGGTGAGATTGATTACAAGATGCGTTACAAGAACATTACAGGGGAACCATTCGATTGGCTTTACATCGATTTTGACACACTCTCGATGTATGCCGAAGAGTACGGTTTCAGGTGCGAAAAATGCATAGACGGAGAACACTACGACTATCTTGCAAGAATTACGGCACAATGATAGAACATATACACCAAGCAAGAGGGTGACCCGAAAGTCATCCTCTTGCTTGTTGGGGGTGAATAAAAAGCAAAGTTCAAGGCTTGTGCAGGCTTCAAAACCGCAGTTTACTAAGCGTAAATGAGGATTTTGAAGGCAAACGTAACACAGAAATTTACTTTTTAGTCACCCCCTTGCCGGTTTTATGACACCCAACCCCAATTAGCACGCGCGCAACTGCGCGCAAAAAGTTCAATTACACGTTAATATGCAACAATAAACTTTGTTTATTGATTTTTTTTAGATATTTTTGCACATAATTGCAGTTGTAAGACGCTGGAAGAAATCCCGTTTCCGCACAGATTCCGGACTTTTTCACGGTCCAAAACCGCAACTATTTTTAAACCATTGTAACTCAGCGCATTAATACTGCGACGAGGAGCCAAAGGTATGCACTTGCAGCAAGAAACATCATACAGTCGCATCGATACGACAATTGACAAAGGACCTGCAATTGAAGCACGTGGTAATGCCTACGAAACAAAGGCTGACAATACCTCCGAATTGATAAAGCAGGTTCCCTCCTCGCATGAAGAATGCCTGAATGAGGAAATCGTCTGGTTTGCAATGAGCGCCCCTTACCGCCGCGAGCTCAAGGCTAAGGCTTTCCTTGAGAGCAAAGGCATCGAATGCTTCGTGCCTATGAAGAACGCCATTGTTGACAAGCGCAACGGGATAAAGAGCAGACAGCTTGTCCCGGCCATCCATAATCTCATATTTGTCCACACCTCAAAATCCACAATACAGGAGTTGAAGAGAGGCAGGGATTTCCTGCAATATATGACAAGACCACAGGGTGGCAAGAACACACCTATCACAATCCCCGACAAGCAGATGTCGCAATTCATTGCCGCGACCGACACCGCCAACGAAGAACTCATATACCTGCGTCCGGAGGAGATAGACCTGAAAAAAGGCGCAAAAGTACGTGTACACGGAGGCGCATTTGACGGCATGGAAGGCACATTCATGAAGGTGCAGGGTAAGCGCAACAGACGCGTTGTGATTCTCGTCAAAAGCGTGGCTGCAGTCGCTTTGGCAGAGATAAGCCCCGACCTGATTGAAATAATCAAGTGACACGGAAAGACAGATCATAAACAAGAGAATAATGAAAACAAAAAAATATCAAGTTATGAAAAAGATTACATTCATGCTTTTTGCCTTGATGCTGGTTGCATCATGTTCAACAAAGAAAGTAGCCTATTTCCAGGACATGAAGAACGGTGGCATCATAGAGGCGTCACTACCCAAGAACATCACTATCAAGCCAGGTGACAAACTCGCCATCCATGTAAACAGCAAGGACGAGGAGCTTGTTGCGCCATTCAACCTCAGACGCAGTCAGGAGAGCATGGGTTCAAAGACAGACCTTTCATACACCGTGGACAAGGATGGCAACATTGATTTCCCTTATCTTGGCAGTATCCCGGTCAAAGACAAGACACGTGATGATGTTGCCAAATACATCAAGAAAGAACTTCTGGACAAGAAAATGGTCAAAGACCCTACCGTTATCGTTGATTTCACCAACATGCAGCTTACAGTACTCGGTGAAGTAAATAAACCCGGCAGATACAGTATCGAAAGAGATACATACACAATCCTGGACGCAATAGGAGACGCCGGCGACCTCACTATCAACGGCATGAGAGAGAACATCATGGTGTTGCGCGAAGAGAATGGGATGCAGAAATCATATATTGTCAACCTGAATGATGCAGCCCAGCTCTACAACTCACCGGTCTATTATCTGCAGCAGAATGATGTTGTATACGTTGAGCCCAACAAGCAGAGAGCGGGACAGTCAACAATTAACGGCAATACATTCCGTTCAACATCATTCTGGATGTCACTGACATCGCTCATACTCACAGTAGTCACATTAATAACCCGATAAACCATTCCCAAAATGGCAAACAAAAGAAGCAAGAGAAATGAGAACGCAATACCTCTGAGAGACCTGCTGTTTCACTGTCTCTCGCGTTGGTATTGGTTTATAATATCACTTACTGTTACGCTTGGACTCGCAGTCCTCTACATACTCTCTACCCCACCGGCATATGTCAGATACACCGAGATTCTTATCAAGGAGAACAGCAACGGCGGAAAGGGTGGCGACGGACTCAACAATTTCGCATCGGCACAATCCACTGCCGATGCCGAAACCGAGATGCTTGCGCTCCGCTCACCCGGCATAATAAGGGAGGTCATTGACTCGTTAGAACTTGGTGTTGAGTACAAGACCGAAGGACGTTTCCATGATGCGGTCATGTACAAGAACAGCCCGATAGCAGTAAACGCACTTGAGCTGTACGAGAATGACAATGCCACATTCTGGGCAGAACTGAATAAAAACAAGACGCTGAAGCTGCATAGTTTCACTAAGAACGGCAAAGAGCTGGACGGAGAGGTTGATTTGAAAATCGGTGATACGATTGCCACACCGGTTGGCAAGATCCACGTTGCGGCGACAGAACATTACAATCGTTTTGCCGGGGAAAGGGTGCATGTCAACAGGAAAGGCAGAAACAGTGTAATAAATGAGTTCTGTTCAAAGATCAAAACTGAATTTGTCAACGAAGAATCATCAATTGTAAGGCTCTCCATCAAGGATATATCAAACAATAGGGCCGATAACATTTTAAGGGCAATAACAGATATCTATAACAGGCAGTGGATTGAGAGGAACAACGGCAACATTGTCAAGATCTCTGAATTCATAAGACAGAGAATCGACTCGCTTCAGGTTGAACTGAGCCTGCTCGACAAGGAGATAGCCGCCTTCAAGAGCGAGAACAAACTCACTGCAACAAAGATTGAGGAGCTGAACAGCGAAGTCAACAAGATTGACAACAGCAGACTCATAGAACTCAACAGCCAGTTTGAACTCACAAAGTTTGTCAAGAAGATTGTTGTGGAAAATGCCGGCAACAAGAATATTCTCCCGGCAAATACAGGGGCAGACATCCCCGGTATCGAGGAGCTGATTACGAGCTACAACCAGGAAATCATCAAGCGCGACCGGTACATTGAGAACAGTAGCGAAGCCAACCCGCTTGTTGCAGACTGCAATGACAAGCTCAATGCAATGTACAAGTCAATCAATGATGCCGTAGACAGCCATTTAGAGAACATCAGGAGAAGCATTGCGCTTGAGGAACAGAAAGGGACAACCAAAAAGGTTGAATTCAGCAAGAACACCGAACAGATTAAAGATGCCCAGGGCCTGCTAAGGCAAAGAAAAGTCAAGAGTGCGCTCTATATGTTCCTGCTGCAGAAACTGGAAGAAACAGAACTTTCAAAAGAGTTCGAGGCATCCAATAACAGGGTATTGGTTCCGCCGACAGGAACAAAAGTCCCGATTGAGCCCATGCAGAAACAATCGATAATGCTGGCCATTGCTGTCGGTCTGTTGCTGCCATTGACAATAATCTTCATTATAATCATCACTAACCGCAAGGTGCGTGGACGTAAAGACCTTGAGGAGGTGAACATACCATTCCTTGGCGAAATTCCATTCAACGGGAAACCTTCAAAAAAGAAGAAAAAAGGAGTGGGTCCCGAAATTATCGTAAAGAGCGGTTCGCGCAATGTCGTCAATGAGGCATTCCGTGTGTTGCGCACCAATCTACAGTTCATGAACGACAAGGATCAGGATTCGCATGTCATCGCAATGACATCGTTCAACCCAGGCAGCGGCAAGACATTCCTAAGCGTGAACATAGCCGCATCACTTGCGTTGAAGGATGCCAAGGTTCTTGTAATTGACGGAGACATGCGCCACGGTTCAACATCGGAATATGCAGGTTCTCCCGAAAATGGGCTCAGCGACTACCTCTCTGGCGGTGTCAGCGACATCAATGACATCATTGTCAACATTGAAGGACATCCGAACCTCGATATTCTCCCTGTAGGCAGCATTCCTCCTAACCCCACTGAATTGCTTCACGGAGATATGTTCGGAGAACTTATCAAAGAGATGCGCAAGAAATATGAGTACATATTCATAGACTGTCCACCGATAGACATCGTCGCCGACACCCAGATTATCGAGGAACATGCCGACAGAACCTTGTTCGTGATACGCGTGGGACTCCTGAACCGCGACATGCTCGACGAACTTGAAGAGATGTACGATAACAAACGCTTCAAGAACCTCTCGATGATTCTAAACGGAACATACGGTGGCGGCGGCAAGTACAGCTACAAGTACGGATACTCCTACGGATACGGTTATGGGTATGGCTACGGATACCACTACCACTCTAAAAAGTGAGTTTTCACCTTTCACCACTCAGATTTCCGTTTTCACCCTTAACCTTTCACCTTCATTAACTTTTCACCACTCAGATTTCCGTTTTCACCTTTAACCTTTCACCTTCAAAATGTGGCCTTTCAGTAAAAAGATAACAATCGCAGAAAGCGGTATCCTTCGTGGCGCTACAGACCACCACTCCCATATACTACCGGGAGTGGACGACGGTGTAGAGAGCATGGATGAGGCGCTTCGCATACTTGCCACATACGAAGCCGCCGGAGTGAAAGAGCTTTGGCTTACTCCACACATAATGGAAGACATCCCCAACACTCCAGATAAACTACTGGCACGCTTTGCAGAGCTACAGGCAGCATATACAGGGAGCATAACCTTGCACCTTGCTGCAGAATATATGATAGACAACCATCTGCGTAACTTGCTGATGAATTATAATTCAGCTACTAACAACTGTCCCTCTCTTAACGAGGCGCAACGTGGGGGAGCGTTGTATGGGAAGAGGGCTCAAGAAACAGCATTATGTCATTTCGAATCGAAGGGAGAAATCTCAACAACCAAAGAGGAGTTACTCCCCATCGGCACCAAAGGCAACCACCTGCTTGTAGAGACATCATACTACACAGCACCCATGCGTCTGCACGAGACGCTCAGAAAAATCAAGTCCTTAGGCTATCACCCCCTGCTCGCCCACCCCGAGCGCTACATGTACATGGATAAGGACGAATATCAGACCCTACACCAGGAAGGAGTGAAATTCCAACTGAACCTCCCCTCAATCTGCGGCGGCTACGGCAACACCGTAAAGAAACGCGCCCAGTGGCTGCTAAAGAAAGGGCTGTACGATGCCATTGGCAGCGACACGCACTGCGAAGGTGCAATAGGGTTAATCAAAGAATGCAAACTGAACAAACTAAACATTGAGCAGGTATCAACATTATTGCCAAACAAACTATAATGATAACAAAAGTCCGTAACTCCAATTTTGAGTTGCTACGTATAGTTGCAATGCTATTCATTGTGATATGGCATATCTCCATTCACGCTCAAAAAGGAGAATTGGCATCCCACAATTACATCTTGGCCTTAACCACAACTGGTGTAAACCTATTCATACTAATTAGTGGATATTTTGGTATTAAACTCAATTGGAGAGCTTTACTTACATTAGTCGGAACTGTCGCATTCTACAACCTTGCATCCATTATATTTAAATGGCAAATTACAGGAACAACACCGCTGCTTGGTGAAATCGCCGGCTGTTTTCCACCTATTTGCAACACTCGCTGGTGGTTCATCAACTGCTATTTCATGCTCATGTTATTGAGCCCAATAATCAACATCGCATTAGAGAAAGCAACAGACAAACAATACAAGTACACACTGGGTATTCTTCTGTTTACAAGTTGTATTTCAGGATTTTGTTTTAAGAATTTTATAAACATTACAGGTTACAATACATTCCAATTCATAACTATTTATGTTTTAGGCAACGCTATTAAGAAATTCCATCTCCAATCACGTTTATCAACCAGACAATTTGCTTGTACATATATATTAAGTACATTATGCATTTTCACACTCTCATTTTTCGCAAGCAGGACCAGTAATTATAATAATCCATTAATCGTCATCTCTGCCTTGTCACTTTTTTGTATTTTTGCGAAATTGAAATTCGAAAGCAAAGCAGTAAACTATACAGCAACATTTATGCTATCAGTTTATTTGTTACAAGACAGTTCAACTGGCTCAATAATATATAAGCATCTATATCATAGCGGTCAAGAGATGAATTTTCAAGGTACAGAATATTGCTCACTAATTATTTTGTATATTATAATACTATTAGGCTCCGCATTCATACTTGACAATATAAGAAGATTTCTACTGGATAAGCCAACAAGGAGAATAAGTAATTTCCTTACAAAAAAACTGGATTTATTTAGTTAACAAGGTCGGCAAGCATTACAACGATGAGCACAAACAGCGAAGCAAATAAAAGAATAGTCAGGAACACCATGCTTCTATACATCCGTATGGGAGTGATGATGATAATCAGTTTCTTCACTGCCCGCATTACACTCGAAGCTCTCGGCGTTGTCGACTACGGTATAAACAACGTAGTTGGTGGGCTTGTCTCAATGTTCTCGCTCATCTCAAGCTCACTCTCATCCTCTGTCAGCCGATTCATTACGTTCGGACTCGGCAAAGGAGACAAGAAGGAACTGAATACAATTTTCTCCACATCGGTAAATATACATATTATCCTTGCTGTTATTGTTGTCATAGCCATTGAAACCATCGGAATATGGTTCCTGAACAACAAGATGGTGATTCCGGCAGACAGGCTCACTGCCGCACACTGGGTGCTGCAGTGCTCAACGTTCATGTTTGCACTAGGTCTACTTTCAACACCATATAATGCAGCTATAATAGCTCATGAAAGGATGGATGTATATGCATACTTTACACTTTTCGATGCATTCTCACGCCTTGCAATAGTCTTTTCCATAAAGTATTATGGCGGAGACAAGCTCATACTGCTGGCCATAATATCCCTCATTCCTTCATTAATCAAACAGTTCTACTACTGGTACTTCAGTAAAAGGAATTTTGAGGAATGTACTTACCATGCAGTTTGGGATAAAAAGATTTTCAAGGAGATGTTCGGGTTTGCCGGATGGAATTTCATAGGTTGTACCGCGGGCCTCACAAAAGACCAAGGCGTAAATATTGTCATAAACATGTTTACAGGACCTGCAGTCAATGCAGCACGCGGTATTGCAATGCAGATTAACGGAATAATAGGACAATTTATCGGCAACTTCATGGTTGCAATAAATCCACAGATAACAAAAGAGTTTGCTGCTGGCAACTACGAGCGTATGCACCATTTGATTTTTAAAGGCACACGATTCTCCTATTACCTATTCATGTTTCTTTCAATACCTATTTTCCTTGAAATTGAAACAATCCTTTATATCTGGTTAGGGCAGGTTCCTGAGCACACAGTGCTGTTTACAAGACTTGTTTTAGTTCTCAGTTTGGCTGAAATTATTTCAAATGCTTTGATTACTGCACAAAATGCAACCGGAAAGATAAGAAACTATCAAATTGTAGTCGGCGGCACATTGTTAATGAATTTTCCAGTATCCTATATCCTTTTACGAATGGGATGTATCCCAGAAACAACAATAATTGTCGCAATCATAATATCACAGATATGTCTTTATGAGCGCTTGCTATTCCTGCGCAAAACAGTACTGCTACCCTCTATGAAATTTCTCTTCAAAGTATATTTAAATGTAATAAATGTAACCATATTGTCAGCAATAATACCTGCATTACTATATATGAGTATTGAGAATGAAATCTGCAGATTTTTCTCGGTATGCATATCCTCGGTAATATCATCCGGTGTAATCATATACCTGATTGGGTTAGATAAGAACGAGAGGAATATTGTTGTTCAACAGGTCAGAAAGATATCCAAGAGATTCAAGAAATGATTCACATAACAGAGCCCAAAAATTGCTGCGGCTGCAACGCCTGTGTACAAGCATGCCCGAAGCATTGCATAAGAATGCAGGAAGACAGTGAAGGTTTCCTGTATCCCTTTGTTGATAGGGAATCATGTATCGATTGTGGATTGTGTGAACGCGTGTGCCCGGTCATCAACCAAAACGAGCCCAAAAAGCCAGTTGTCACTTTAGCAGCAGTAAACAGTGATGAAAGTGTACGCCTCGCCAGTTCATCTGGAGGCATATTCACATTATTGGCAGAAAGGACTATTGATAACGGCGGAGTTGTTTTTGGGGCTGCATTTGATGAGAATTGGGATGTAAAACATATATGCATTGATAGTAAGAGTGAACTACCGAAACTCCGTGGAAGCAAATATGTACAAAGCATTATCGGCAATTGCTATAAAGAGGCAAAAACATACCTGAGTGCAGGGAAAGAGGTCTTATTTTCTGGAACACCATGCCAGATTGCAGGACTAAAGAGATTCCTTCGGAAAGATTACCATAACCTAAAAACTATGGATGTCGTTTGCCACGGAACGCCAAGCCCTCTGGTATGGAGAAAGTATCTTGATGAGGTAAGTTCAATGTATAACATTACACAGATTACCGACATACAGTTCCGAGATAAGACTGAGGGATGGAAGAATTTCAGCCTATCAATTAAATACAAGGACAAAGAGGGTGCAGAAAAAACATTTAGAGAGACTCTTAACGAAAACGTTTTCATGAGATGCTTTTTGAGCAATCTGTGCTTACGCCCCTCATGCTATGCCTGCCCTGCGCGTAATGGGAAAAGCGGAAGCGACATAACCCTTGCAGACCTTTGGGGAGCTGAAAACATTTGTCCAGGATTAGATGACGACAAAGGAGTATCCCTTGTCCTGTTAAGGAATAAGGAATTCTCTCTACCGGGTTTCGTGAAAAAGGAGATTGAATACTCTAAAGCAGTGATGTACAACCACTCAATAGAGTCCGATTTTACTCTACCAAATAAAAAGGATAGATTTTTCAGATTATCACATAGAGTCGGAATACACAAAGCAACTGTAAAATGTACTACAAAAAGTAGATTTGAAGTGCTAACAGAAAAGATTATCTGGAATATTAAAAACCGGATTCTAAAATGAAAATCGGAGTACTTACATTACCGTTGCACAACAACTTTGGAGGAATACTCCAAGCCTACGCATTGCAGAAAGTCCTTAAAGACTTTGGGCACAATGTGGTTCTGATTGACAAATCACGATATGTAAGCCTTGGACCTTGGTACAAGAGATACCCCATTTATATAAAGAGAGGCATAAACAGATACATCTTGGGCAAGGATATTATTGTAAAAGCAGATGTTGAGCAGAACCGCGTTCCTAAAACCATAGCGAAATACACTGAGCCATTTGTTGAAAAATATATAAAAAGGGTCTATACTAAAGATTTTTCCAATATAAGAGAGCAGAACTTTGATGTACTGATAGTCGGAAGCGACCAAGTTTGGCGACCAAAATATTTTTTCTCAAGAATTGAAAATGCCTATCTTGAATTTGCAAAAGATTGGGATGTAAGACGCATCGCATACGCGGCATCTTTCGGAACAGAAGAGTGGGAATATACAGAAGAACAGACAAATAACTGTGCTGCACTGCTTAATAAATTCAACGCAGTGTCTGTAAGAGAATCTTCTGCCGTACAAATATGCAACGACAACTTCGGGATAAAGGCAGAACATGTACTTGACCCTACAATGCTACTCAGCAAGGGGGATTACATAAAGCTTTTCAAAGATTACAACACCGCACAAAGTGACGGGAATCTTTTCTGTTACATCCTCGATGAAGGAGAAGAGAAAAAGAGTATCATTGATTGCGCAGCAAAAGAGAAAGGCCTGAAGCCATTCTATGTAAACTCAAGATACGAAGACTTGGAAGCACCGCTTGAAGAGCGCATTCAGCAACCAGCTGAAAAATGGTTACGCGCATTTTATGATGCAGAGTTTATAATTACCGACTCATTCCATGCCTGTGTGTTCTCAATCATATTCAACAAACCGTTCATTGTCTACGGCAACAGAAAGAGAGGATTAGCAAGATTCAATTCACTACTGAGCATCTTTGGGTTAGAAGAACGTATTGCCTCGACAAAAGAAGAGGCAACAAAAGCAATATCAGAACCTATCGACTGGGAAAAGGTAAACGAAATCCACAGACAATGGAAAGAAAAATCGTTCTCGTTCCTTAATCACAATCTTAAACAACAGCAATGAAAGAAGGCCTGATTGGAGTAATTGTACCAGTATATAAAGTCGAAAAATATATCACTGAATGCATTGAAAGCATTCTTGCACAAACATACACCAACTTCCGTCTGATTCTTGTTGATGACGGAACACCCGACAATGCCGGGAAAATATGCGATGACTATGCAAAGAAAGACTCACGTATAACTGTTATCCACCAGGAGAATGCCGGCGTTACTCGGGCACGCGCGCGAGGCGTGGAAGAAGCCCATGATTGCGAATTTATTACATTTGTTGATGGAGATGATACTTTGCAGCAAACTGCCATACAGAATATGTTCAATGCTACAGGGCCCAACACGAGAATAGTAATAACAGACAAAGTCCTTTGGTATCCACAAATAGACACAGACACAATTTCTGCATTTGAATTCCAGAAAAGGTTGATATGTGAAGAGGTAAGCAGTGCACCATGGGGAAAATTGTTCAGCAGAGGACTTTTCAACAAATACGTGTTTGACATACCACATGAAATTGTTATGGGCGAAGATTTGATAATGAACCTACGACTTTCAAAGAGATGTAATGAAGTGGCGGTAATACATGACTCCTTATATAACTATAACATACACGAAGAAAACATCTGTCACAATTTCGTTGACAACGCAGAACATGAATATCTCTTTTATTCCAACATAAAAGATTTCATGTGTACACATAGTCATTATATCATTGCTCGAAATCTTAAGAAATGGGACAGATTTTTCGGATATTCATACAAGACTCCAGAGTGGTACGGTAGTGATATACACAAGTCATTGCTAAATGACATCAAGATCTATAAACATAGAACCAACCATATTGAATATTCACTGCTTACCTGCGCAAACCCAATCAAGCGCTATGTAATTATTTTTATAAGAAAGTGCTGGAATAAAATAAGAGAATTCATTTAATGAGAAGAAACATCTGCATTGTAAGCGAATGCCAACAGGTACCCGGTGTTGGCGGAACTGAAACTGTAAGTTTTCTCTTGAAAGAAGAATTCAAGAAAAATGGTTATAATGTCTTCAGTCTCTTTTTTACTCAAAAAACAACTTTGGCAAGTGGTGACATGCTGTTCCCGGAAAGAGATAAAATCATTTCAAATAAAAACAAGAAATTTCTAATCAATACAATTAAAGAAAATCATATAGATTTCATTCTGTCACAAGGCACGGCATATGATGATGTCTTAATTCTATGCATTGAAGCAAAGAAAATCACTCCTGTAAGACTTATATACACAAACCACTTCAATCCTTTGATGGGAATAAAAGACTATGATGACTACAATGAAAGACGAATATACAGAATAAGTAATCCAATAAAGAAACTGCTTGCAAGTTTTCTTATTGAGATAAAAAGGCCATTGTACGTATTTAATGGCAAGAAATCTCTCAAAGAGAAATATAGCAAATATGAGATTGAGCAAATAGATGCCTTTGTTTCCCTTAATGAGGAATACAGCAGATTTTCTTCAAAGATATTTGCTTCCCATTACAAAGACAGATTCCATACTATTGCAAACCCGATAGTCATAGACAATCCTACGAGAAACGAAATAAAGGAAAATATTGTACTGTTTGTAGGAAGACTTACATCTCAAAAACGTCTTGACAGATTAATGTATATATGGAATAGTATATGCAAAGTTTTTCCGACATGGAAACTTGTTGTAGTAGGAGACGGGGATTACTCACATGAATACAAAAGAATTGCGAGAGATTTGGGTTTAATGAATATTGAATTTGTGGGACAACAACCATCAGAAAAGTATTTCAAGAAGAGTAAAGTTGTCTGCATGACTAGTTCACATGAGGCTCTTCCGATGGTTCTGATTGAAGCCCAGAAATACAGATGTGTTCCCATTGCATACAACAGTTTTACTGCCGCAGAAGACATTATAAAAAACGGACACAACGGATTGCTTATAAAACCATTCAAGCAAAAAGAATATGCAAAAGCATTAAGCAAACTGATGACCGAAGAAAGTTATAGAGAATCTTTGGCAGCAAATGGTTCTACATTCATTGAGAAATTCAACATAGAAATCGTCATCAAGGACTGGATTAAACTTTTGGAAAGTCTGTAATATCTAGTTTTTACCATTAAATACATTATGCCACAACAATTAATTAGTATAATTATTCCTGTATATAATACAGAGAAATACCTTTGCAAATGTTTGGATTCCATTCTTGCCCAAACATACACAAATTGGGAAGCCATTCTTGTAGATGACGGTTCTACGGACAATTGTGGAAAAATTTGTGATGAATACGTAGCAAAGAACAATAGTTTTAAGGTAATACATCAAAAAAACGGCGGTGTTGTCAATGCTCGCAACAAAGGTCTCGCAATTGCGAAAGGTGAGTTCCTTGCGTTTGTAGATAGCGATGACTATATTGAGCCTACAATGTTTGAAGAAATGCTTTCATTAGCAGAAAAAAACAACCTGGACATTGTTTGGTGCAATCTCAATGAAATCCACAAAGACCACATTGAAAAAGAAATAATAGATATCACTGATGACATTGAGTACAATATAAAAAAACTGCTAAGATTCAAACTACCCGGATATTTATGGAACAAAATAATCAAAAAATGTTTTTGGGATAATAGTCAAATAAAAACAGACAATAAAGCAGTAATATGTGAGGACACCTACATTTCAATGCAGCTTTTTCTCAATAATCCTCGGATGGGTGTTGTTGAAAAAGAATTGTATAATTATGTAAGATACAATACCAGCGCAGCAACTAGGACTGGGGAAAAATCGTTATTAGTAAGAGCCGAAAGAAATATAATCAACATCTACGAACTATTGAAGAAGAATCATCTGCTTGACAAATACATTGACGACTTCTCACAAACAGCAATGAGACTAAAAATCGAGATGTTACCTTTTGACCGTAAAAAAGCCATCGAAATTTTCCCGTTTTCACATAAAAACTTAAATAACTATACGTTAAGGTTGCCTGCGTCAATATATTATTGGTTAATCTTTAATACTATATTTATTGGCAAAATATTATATAGAATAAAGTTTAAATAAAGTTGAGAATGAACATCTGTATTACAAGTCATGACATGGAACCGCAAAATATCTGCGGCATAAAGCGAGTATCAGCAACTCTTGCAAAAGAATGGATCAAGGAACATAACGTATTCTTTGTTGTATTCTCCCCTCATGACAATCAAATAAAGGAAATTGCCGGAATCCCCCAATATCATTTTCCTGAACCCGAGAATATTCTGCATGAAAGGAATATTGAATTCTTCCAGACCTTTGTAAAAGAAAAAGGAATTGATGTAGTCCTACATCAACATAGCGATAACCGAGCATTTACCGAACTGTGTATTAAAGTTAAGGAAAATACAGGAAGTAAACTCATCACAACACGACATTTTGCAATCACTCATGACGAAGATATAATTAAACACTCTTTCTTTATTAGATATAAATTACAGAAATCCCCCATAGCTTGGATTAAAGACTTTTTGTTTTATATAAAATACCATCTATACAAAAAGAGATTGGTTACGAATAACAATAAACAACTATATAAATACTTAATTACCTATTCTGATAAGTTTGTGTTAATATCAGACTGCTTTATTGAAGAACTTAGAAGAATGTTAGTACTTAGCCAAGATGAGATAAAAAAGATTGTTGCCATCAATAATCCTATAGAACTCATTGAATATACAAACACAAAAAAAAAGAAAAGGGTTCTTTGGTGTGGAAGAGTTGAATTTGGAACGAAACGAGTTGATCGTATTTTGGAAATTTGGAACACAATTGCTCCCAAACATCCCGATTGGGAACTGTATATTATGGGAAGTGGAAATATTGGATATTTCAAAGCCTTTACTCAAAAAAAAAATATACCTAATGTCGTTTTCACAGGTTCATGCGATCCTTATGACTATTATAAAGAAAGTAGCATTTTGTGTTTGACAAGTTCTGCCGAAAGTTGGGGAATGGTTCTTGTAGAGGCGCAGATGTTCGGTTGTATACCTATTGCATATGATAGTTATTCAAGTTTAGGAGAAATCATCACCGACAACTTGAACGGTTTTAAAATAACTCCATTCAACAAAAAGGAGTACGCGGAACGCCTTGAGTGGCTAATGAATAACGAAATGGAAAGAGAAAGATTAGCGATGGGGTGTCTTAATTCTGTACCAAAATTTGCCTCAATTGTTATTGCGCAACAGTGGATTAATCTATTTAAGGACACCATCTCAAGGAAATAATTAGAAATGGCAATCATTACAATAATCGCTCTGGCCGCCGTTAGTTATTTTATCTTCTTATATATTAAGTTGAGACCATACAATCAGGGTGCGCTGAAGATAAAGACATTTGATGGAACAGACAGTCCATACCACCCTTCTGTACTATACTTCAAAGAAGGTTGGAACGGATATAAATATTGGATGGCGGAAACGCCCTTCTCGCCCAAGAGTAAACCATATGAAGACAGAAATGAATGCCCTTCAATACACGTTTCAAACAACGGAATCGATTGGGCTGAACTTATCAATAACCCAATAGACGACCTTAACGAAAAGGAAGTTGAAGAATTGGATTACTTTTCAGATCCTCATCTTGTATTTGTCAATGGCGGTATCGAATGTTGGTATCGCTTCACACACCGTAAAGGCATAACAAACAACTACAACAATCTTCAATTAGTAAGGAAAACAAGCAAAGACGGCGTCAACTGGAGCGAACGGGAGATTCTTGTAAACTTGGCTACAAATGAAGGTAATTCCTTAGGGAATATGGTTGTCAGTCCTGCAATATTGTATCAGGATGGGAAATATCGGATGTGGTATGTAAACAGCGAATCTAGAGTAACAAGAGGACTCTCATACTCAGAATCGAATGATGGTAAAGTGTGGAAAGAATATAAAAAGTGTACTTTAAATGGCATAGATAATATGCCATGGCATATTGACGTAAACCGTTTCAATGGAAAATACTATCTTATAAGTTATGACCTTAATAACATTTCCATCTTCGAGAGCGAGAATGGTATTGATTTCTATTTCGTAAAAAAGCTTTTGTCTCCCTCTGTTACAGGTTCATTCTATAATTATCGGTTATACAGAGCATGCATAATAAAAGACAGCAAGTATAAGGTATATTTCAGTGCACATGATTCGCTTAAAACATATATCGGATTGATGGAAGGTGAAAACATTCACAATCTCAACATAAGAGCAATTTGCAGACATCAATCCTCTATTGGATTGCTAAATTACATAGTTATTACAAAATGGCGCTCGGTAAAATTCATTACTCGGAGACTTATTAAACTATTAAGATTGAAAAATGCCTGAAATATCCATTATAATGCCGGCTTACAATGCCGGTAAATATATCGGGAATGCCATAGAGAGCATTATCAACCAGACATTCAAGAACTGGGAACTGATAATTGTAGATGACTGTTCTACAGACAACACTGTAAACATTGTCGAGAAATACTGTAAAAGCCACAACAATATTTTATTAATAAAAAGAACCCATAATTCGGGTGCAGCAAGACTTCCACGCAGAGAGGCTGCTTATGCAGCAAAAGGAAGATTTATAATGACGTTTGATGCAGATGACTTCCTTGACAAGGACTACATTGAGAAGATGTATCAACGTAAAATCACCACTGGTTCAAATATAACATTAGGTACACTATATTTTTGTAATGAAGATGGCCAAACAAGAGGCTTTGCCATTCCCGAGAAAAACTTTAACAAGAATTGTATACTTACGGGACTTGAGGCAACAAGGCTACTCCTTGGAGAAGTTTCAATATCTGTCAGTGGACTACTTGTTGATAAGGAAATATATATTAAAAACATCTCGTCAACCAATAAACAATACGATAACCTATCATACGTTGATGAGATAGACCAAAGAAACCTGCTTATAAATTGCAACAAAGTATCTTTTACAGATGCAGGATATTACTATAGGCAACACCCCGAAAGCCTTATGCACCTGAGCGATGCAAGAAGATATAATATCCTGACCACACTTGAAGCAATATATCAATTTGCAAAAAAGCACTATTCAGATAGAGTTGTTTTCGACAAGCTTGATAATGAATTCATAACAAATTTGATGTACTGCTATAGAGATTATTACTATAACAAGCATCACAAAAGCGCGAACTCTGCAGATATTGAGAAAATACTTAAGAATGCATATGATTACTCTAGAAAAGAGGAAATGCGCCCTACTGGAGCAAAGCATAGGTTATGTATGGCTTCATACAGCAGTCTAAGGTTTTTATCATATCTATATGGCACCCTTCTAAGAATAAAATGCTATAGATAATAACTACATACACCTAAAAAAACGATTCTAAGAAATGCAACTCGCATCGTTCGACATATTCGACACAACGCTTATACGCAAATGCGGCAAGCCTGAGAATATTTTTTACTTGCTTGCACATAAGCTATACCCAAATGACACCGCCAAGAGGGAGGATTTCATCGTTTGGCGCAA
The DNA here is from genome assembly GCA_017398805.1 of Bacteroidaceae bacterium. GTDB lineage: Bacteria > Bacteroidota > Bacteroidia > Bacteroidales > Bacteroidaceae > HGM04593. The sequence continues at coordinate 82,317 of JAFQEZ010000098.1, forward strand.
ACGTGCTGCTGCAAAAATGAGCAAGGAACTTAAAAAGGTTGAATTGACTTTATTCGACATATATAAGGAAAAAGGTGTCACATCTTTCTCAGAATATAGCATCGAAGAACTGGTCGCATTAGAAATAGAAACCGAAAAGGAGAATCTTATTGCTAACCCAAGTGTTGCAGAAATAATAAACAAAAAAAGAGTAGAAGGTTACCAGATTGCATTTATAAGCGACATGTACATCGGTAGCACTGAACTACGCCATATACTGAACAAAGAAAGGTGCATAGAAGCCGAAGACAAGATATATGTATCATGCGAGATACAGGCAAGAAAAGATTCGGGTCTGCTATACAAACATGTTAAGGAAGAACTGAGCCCGAAACATTGGGAACATTACGGAGACAATCTATATAGCGATATCAAAATTGCAAAAAAAAATGGCATCAAGGCCATTACCATAAAGACACATAGCAATTCATTAGAACATCGGTTGGAAGCAATTTCATGTAGCCAACCTGCATTAAGAGAGCTATCTGTAATTGCCGGAATCTCCAGGTGTGCCAGAATAATCGGCAACAATCCTTATGCCGCTATTGCGGCAAATTATGTAGCAAGTACATATATACCATTTGTCAAGTGGACAATCGAAACTGCCAGAAAAGAAGGTATAAAGACACTTTATTTCCTTTCACGTGACAGTTACATATTGCTAAAGATTGCTGAATCCTTGCCTCACGAAGGGATAGAGTTTAAATATCTGTATATTTCCCGACGCTCATTGATGCGTCCATATATGCACAACAGTTCACCTGAGAATTATCTTGAAATCGTTGACCGCCACACACTGATCGGTAGAGATGTAGAGCATATGCTATGGCAACTTCTCACAACCGAGAAAGACTTAAAAGAAAGGTATGGCATAGAATTCAGTTACAAAAGAATATCTGATAAAAAGCAAGAAGCAGAATTTATTGATGTTCTTTATAACAGCAAGTTCTCTAAGGATTTTCAAAAAGAAATCAAAGAAGAGTCGGACTCTCTGATTGAGTATCTGAAACAGGAGGAGGTAACAGCAGATACAAGAAAGGCCTTTGTCGATGTAGGATGGTTAGGTACATCAAGATTAATGATAAACTCTATTTTGGAAAGGAATGGTTATAAGCCTGTTGAATTCATATATTTAGGTACGAGAAACGATGTATATCCATGTTCATACGGTAAATACTATTCATATTTCCCTGCAGGTACTTTAAATACCAATATGACATCAGTAATAGAGAACTACTATTCAGCATCTCCCTATCCCACAACAATCGGATACAAAAAGACTGAAGAAATATACATCCCGATATTCCCTGAAAACAAGAGCGTGAATTATTCCACCATAGTAAATGAGAATGTGGCAACATCTGTTTGGATTGCAAAAGAAATGAACCGATATGGAATTAAAGACCATAACATTCTATCTGCTTGGGCCATGCTGACTCTTGACTCGCTTGCGGGAATGAAAGACAATATCGACACCACACCTTTTACTATAAGCAACGACTTTGACAATGAGATTTTTGCAAAAAAACTCAGTTTCCCGGAACTGACGAATTTCCTTTTCTTTGGAAAGAGAATCACACATTTCGATTATGCTAGTTTAATACACACATGTGGATTTACACTATCCCATAGTCTGATGAGGATACATAATATCACAAACAAATTAAGAGGATATATTTTCAGGCGATATATAATCAGAAAATGAAGGTTACTTTTCTTTGTTGCTATAATAACGAAAATGAGCTAAACAGCATGCTGTTGCCCTCATTCAGCAAGCTGAACCAAAGTTTATGCAACCTTATTCTCATCAATTCTAAAGAAAGAGGATATAGAAGTGCAGCTCAAGCATATAACAGAACTATCGAACAACACAAAAGTGAACTGGGAGATATTCTGGTATTCTGCCATCAGGATATCGCATTTGACAACACATCATTCCTTAACAACATCATCACCGAACTATCACACGACCCTCGGCAAATATTGGGGTTTGCAGGAATAAGAGATGATGGCCATGTTGTTTCGAACCTTAAGTATCATGAAAGCCAAACGTTCATCACCAGAAATCAGTTAAAAGAGAAAACGAGGGTAGCAGCGGTAGACGAATGCTGTTTTGCAATGACAAAAGATACATTTCATCTGCTTCACTTTGATGAAAAGGTATGCAATCATTGGCATCTGTATGCAGTTGAGTTATGTTACAACGCAAGAAGGAACGGTATTTCCAGTTATATAATACCCGACGAAATGTATCATAAGAAGAACGGTGATGGAGGTTTATATTGTGATAAACACTTTCTTGCAACGACATGGCGACTGACTCGCAAATACCACAAAGAACATCGTTACATTTATGCTCCTTGTTATGTTTGCAGCACAAATATATTTCAAGCTGCAATAAAAATCACAAGAACAACAATAAAGAATCTGCTCAAGCAATGAAAGTAGCAGTAATTATACTCAACTACAACAGTAGTGCCGACTGTCACAAATGTATCGGTTTCCTGAAGCAACAACAAGGTGTTGAAGCCGAGATTGTAGTTGTCGACAACTGCTCACGAGAGAATGAGCGCAAGGCTGTGGAGTCTTTTTGCAATGAAAACGGATGTACCTTTATTGCCAACAACGAGAACCGTGGATACAATGCAGGCAACAATGTGGGACTGCGTTACGCAGCCAAGAAAGGGTATGAATATGCGCTGATAGCTAACCCCGATATGGAGTTTCCGCAAGAAGACTACCTTCTTAGGCTCGCCGAGATGATGCAAAGCGATGAAGAGATTGTTGTCTGCGGAAGCGACATCATCGGTGCAGACGGCATACACCAGAGCCCGATGGGGAAAGACGGCAACTGGCGCAGTTCATTCGGTTGGATAAAGGATATCCTGCACAGGAAACAGAAGAACGAGGCATACGACTTCATTGACAACCACAAGGAAAGTCACTACTGCCACAAGATAAGCGGGTGCTGCCTGATGCTGAGAATGTCATTCATAAAGGAGATTGGATTCTTCGATGAAAAGGTCTTTTTATACTGCGAAGAGGCAATCCTGTCGCGGCAGGTAGAGATTGCCGGGAAGAAGATGTATTACCTTGCCACTGCACAGGCTGTACACCGTCATGTGAAAAGCGACAAGGGTGACCCTGTAAAAAGATTCAAGGCATGGGGAAAGTCGCGCTGCTACTTTATTGACCGCTACAGCAATGACTCATGGCTTGGCAAACAAATTGCGAAACTATCGATGAAGATATATGTACTCACCTTCATCTTTTACAGCAAAATTAAGAAAAACAAATAATACAACATGTTAGATATATTCCGAGGTCACTCAAAACTAACTTTATATGCAACCATTCTTATAATTCTATATGGCATATATTATGTACCTGTAGATACATTTGGAATGGATGCACCAATCAAGATGGTGTTAATGCTATCATCAATCTTTGTACTTTTATTATATTCTTTAAAAGCGTCAAAGGCATTTACGTGGGGTATCATATATCTTATATTTCAATACACAGTTGCAAGTTTTCATCCCGAAAGTTTCAGATGGGGTACATATATTTATTCCGTACTACTTGTCCTAACTTTCGTCAGTTTCTATAATCTTGTGTGGATTGAAAAGGTTTTTACCATTGACCATTTTATTAAAATATGCAAATGGTTTATGATGGCATATTTTGTTGTATGTGTAATACAGCAAGTTTTATTATTAGTCGGTATAACATATTTACCATTGGTTAATTTATGTACAGTATTGAATCGTGGACTCGGCTGCCAGTCTCTTGCTGTAGAACCAAGTCATTTCGCGCGCTTTATGCTTATATTCTACTATGCATATATAAAATGTCAGGAATATAAACGTGATGAAGGTCCATTTACATTAAGAGAACTATTCAGTGGAGAGCATAAATGGGTAACAATACGCTTCCTTTGGATGATGCTTACAATGGGTAGCGGAACTGCCTTCGTATGTCTTATTCTTTTCTCACTATACTTCGTTCGCTGGCACAACTGGTATTATATTATACCTACGTTGATTATTTGCTATGGACTTTTACAAGAATTAGGCGTTGAACAACTTGATAGGGCAACTAGCACCATTGAAGCAACTGCTACTCTTGATAAAGAGGTTGTCGCAGAAACCGACGGTTCGGCATATTACAGAATTGCACCGCTGCTTAATTCGTTGACCGCAGATTTTACAAAAAAAGAAACATGGTTCGGCTACGGTATTGATTCTGGGCTTAGCAATATATACGGTAGGACACTATTTCATGACTATGGTTTTGTATACTACATTATATCATTACTCCTGTGTTTCTCATGCGCATATAACTTCTGGTCACTTGGTTGCATCTTTATGTTTGCGGGAGTTGGCGGTGGAGCCGGTGGAAACATACAATATGCATGGGCGCTGATGATGGTTATGACATGCGTTAAGTATTTCTACAAAAACCGGTATAACCCTGAGATTTACGAAGAAGAAGAAGAAGAGACCTCAGCCATGCCATCGCCAGTAGAAAGAAATTAGTGCAGAACAGCATACTATTGAAATATAATTTATGAAGGACCTTACCCTTGCAATCTGCATGTACAATGCAGAGAAATACATAAAGGAGACACTCGAGTGCATAATTGCACAGACAATGCAGGATTTTCATCTGCTCATTGTCAACGACTGCAGCACCGACGGCAGCGTTGCTGTCATTGAGGAGTTCTTCACACAGAACCCCAGGCAATACGAAATTATCAGCTTCAATGAAAACCAGGGCATTGGGCATGCACGTCATTATGCCGAACGCAAGGCAATGACAAAATACATGATGTTCCTTGATGCAGATGATATCCTTTACCCTAACGCAGTAGAGACAATGTACCAAAAGATAACAAGCGACAATGACCTTATGGCTGTGGGCTGCTATCTTGAATATGTAAATGAAAAGAGCAAGAACATTGGTGGAGGTATCTTTTTGGGTGAAAGCACAAAAGAAGGTTTCTATGAAAAAGCAAAAAACAAGAAACTTATATTCATGCAGCCGACAGCAATCTATGACAGAGAGTTGGCACTCTCTGTCGGTGGCTATATAATTGAAGGTTTCCCCAATGGGAAACCGCGTTATCAGGATTATTGCGAAGACCTTGACCTGTGGACACGCATGAGCGATCTTTACAAGGATGGTAAGGCAATTATTGTTATACCAAAAGTTCTGTGTAAATATCGGAAAATAGGCAACGGGCTTTCCTCAAATTCATTCAATATGATAATAAAGATGCGCTACACCAAGCGCAACCTGTTACTGCGCAGGGATGGCAAGAAGGGACTTACATTCATTGAGTTCTATGAATCATTAAGCAAAAAGGATATGCGCGCCCTGAAGCGTGATGCAAAAGCTGCAGATTCCTTACGCAATGGAGTATTCTACCTGAAACGCAAAAAAATATTCAAGGGAACTTTGGAAATAATGAAATCAATATACTACCGCCCGGAGTATATCTTTGACAAGCTGAGGCATAACTTCTTCAAAAAGAAATAAGTAATATTAAGATTTTGCAAATGCGTTTGCAAAATCTTATTTGACAAAAACAATGACAGACTTGTAGCGACTACCAACTAAGCAACGCATAAACTTAATATTATAGTATGGCATTACCAATTAACATAAATGACCTACTCAACAAAAATAAAGTTGAAGGCAATAGAATTGAATTCAAAGCAGGGTGGAATCCAAGCAAGATTTACCAAAGTATTTGTGCATTTGCCAATGATTTTGACAATCTTGGGGGTGGATATATCATTGTCGGTGTCGAGGAAGAAAATGGTGTTGCTAAGAGGCCTGTAAAAGGCGTGCCAGAGGTTTTACTGGATGACATCCAAAAAACCATGGTCGGTTTCAACAACAAAATTGAGCCGTACTATCTTCCACGAACATCTATCGAAGAAGTTGATGACAAGTTCTTGTTTGTTATTTGGGTTCCAAGCGGAGTCAACAGACCATATAATGTGTTTGAAGATGTAAATGCCAGACATAGCAAACCGAAATATTACATCAGAAGTGGAAGTTGTACTATTGAGGCAAAAGGAGAATCGCTAGACCAACTACGGGATTTAGCAAACAGGACACCTTTTGACGACAGAGGAAACCAAGAAATAACAATTGATGATATTTCTCCAGTCCTTGTTTATGATTACTTGAAAAAAGTTGGTAGCAAATTGGCCAACAAGTTCAGCAGCGATGGCATGGAGAGCATTCTTGAACAAATGGACCTTTATGATGGTCCTGTAGAAAAACGCTACATAAAAAACGTAGCAGCAATGATGTTTTGCGAAAATCTTAAGAAATTCTTTCCAATATCAAGGGTTGAAATTGTAGTGTTCCCCAACGGAAGGATTAAAGATCCAAATAATTTTTATGAGGTACCGGCAATAACAGGAACTGTTCCACAAATGATAAACCAAACCCTCAACCAGTTACGCACCTTCATTAGAGAATATATTATAAAACCCAAAGACAAGGCAGAATCAATCAGATACTTCAACTATCCTTACCAGGCCTTAGAGGAGGCTGTTGTAAATGCGCTCTACCATAGAGATTATCAGGAAAGAGAACCAGTTGAGATAACTATCGAACCCGATAGAATCTCTATTTTAAGTTACGCCGGCCCCGACAGATCTGTAACATTGGATGCCATAAAAAAAGGTGATGTCCTGCGTTCACGCAGATACAGAAACAGAAGATTAGGAGACTTCTTAAAGGAACTGGAGTTGACAGAGGGCCGCTGTACCGGCATTCCTACAATCCAAGAAGAACTATCAAGAAATGGCTCCCCAAGAGCAATAATTGAAACAGACGAAGACAGGACCTATTTCCTTATAGACATACCTTGTCATGAAGGCATCGAAATTGACTTAAGCAAGGAAAACATAGAGTTAAGTCAAGGAGTAAACGAATTAAGTCAAGGAGTAAACGAGTTAAGTCAAGGAGTAAACGAGTTAAGTCAAGGAGTAAACGAATTAAGTCAAGGAGTAAACGAGTTAAGTCAAGGAGCGAACCACAAACAAAGGATTCGGAATAAAAAGGAAAAAGAGAACTTAATTAAAAAACTTATCCTTTTTTGTAAAGAACCTAAAACCCTTGATGAAATTACTACTGTCTTTGGATTTAAAGATAAATATCATTTCAAAAAGGTATATATTAATCCTATTTTAGGCAAATTGATTTTTATGACAGAGCCGAATCGCCCCCAAAGCCCGTCTCAGAAATACACTAGTACAAAGCAATTTTAAAAGAACTTATTTAAAAACAGAAGAAGTCCTTTGGACTCGACATTGGCATCAGCAATAGGTCAAACATAGTATAGCCGGAGGTTATACCGTTTGGGTTGCGAAAAGATGACAATGTCAACAAAAGAGTAGCAAAATATTTAAAGACAAAAGTACAAAGCTGCAAGTAAGCGAGTGTGTGAAAGTTTACTTACACACAAAGCGAGCGGAAGCAGGTTCAACGAAGTTAAAAGAACAGACTCGCTTACTCGTAGCTTTCTTATGTCTAAAAAAACGAAAAATATATTTATGTCTGGCAATACAACAGAACATATAAAAGAAATAATCGGTTTTTTGAACGAGAATGCCGATTATGCCGTACTACGCAACTATGAGGGGCTGCCCGACAAAAACAACAGCCGCGACATTGATATAATAATAACCCGCAAAAGCTACAAGAGCATTAGGCAAAGGCTTGTAGAACTCATTGACAGTAGCGGTTGGAAGATTGTCACATACCTCAACAGCGACCGGCTCATAAGCTATGTATGCGCCACAACAACCGAGGAAAAGACCGAGATTGTACAGTGGGATTTCTTCTTCGACACATCAGTATGGGGAGTCCAACTTATGAGCGCTGAGGAGTTCCTTGAGCACAAGCAGTTCAATGGATTTCTATACTACGTTGGTGTCGAGTGCCAGTTCCTCGACAAGATACTCTACAACAGTGCCGTAGGCAGCAAATACCCCGAAAAGTACAAAGCGACAAGGGATGCTGCCGAGAACAGTGATATTGTAAAAAGCAAACTGAAGCAGATATTCGGTTGTAACACAGTAGAGGAGTGCGAGAAAAAGCGTGGCAAAGGTCTCTTCTTAAGGGCACTTTGGAGCAATATAAAACGTAGACCATTTGCGCTGTTAGCGAACATCCTGCACTTCCTTTATACTTTCATCGGCAACTACATGCTCTCGCGCACCGGGTTCAGCATAGGCTTTACCGGCCCCGACGGCAGTGGCAAGACAACAGTCATCGACACCATCTTGGAGCGTATTGCGCCTGTGTTCAAGAGCGCACACAGGTACTACCACTTCCGCCCTGCCCTCTTCGGCAACCTGGGCGAGGTGGCACACTCGGCAGGAATAAAGAAAGAGGTCGACCGCAACTACAGCGACCCGCACCGCGGTGGCAGGACAGGCAAACTTAACTCTTTCCTGCGCCTCTGCTACTACTCCATTGATTATATCATAGGCTATTTTGTAAAGGTAAAATCCGTTACACGCATCACACGCGTGGTGGTGTTTGACCGTTATTACACCGATATCATCTGCGACAGCCGCCGTTCACGCATATACCTTTCGCCAAAGTTCCTCTACCTGTGGGGTAAACTATTCATCCCCACTTTGAACTACAATCTCCTGCTCACTGCAAGCAGCGATACAATTTTAGCCCGCAAGCGCGAACTTGACGAGGAGGGCATAAAGACCATCAACGCAAAGATTGACTACCTTGCCGGCAAAAAGGGATATACAAAGGTGCTAAACGAAAACACGCCACAGGTTGCTGTATATGAGATACTGAATTACGTGTTCAATGAACAGCACAAGAAAAATATAAAGAGATTGAAGTAAATGAGTACACAACCTTTCTTTTCAATTATAATACCCGTATACAACGGAGTTACAAATGATTTAACGATTTGCCTAAACAGCATATGGGAGCAATCGTTAGATAAAGAATTATACGAGGTCATCTGCATTGACGACTGCAGTACAGACAACACGCGCTCATGGCTGAAAGAGCAGCAGAAAGGACATAACAATCTTGTAGTTATAGAAAATGAAAAAAACATACGGCAAGGAGGAGCGCGCAACAAAGGTGTAAAGGCTGCAAAAGGCAAGTATATCTTATTTATTGACCAAGATGATTACTATCATCAAGAAAGTCTAGGCAAGATATACATTTTTTTGCAAGGTAAGGATTTGGAGATTCTTGTTACAGACTCGGCATATCAATTCAAAAATCATCCACATAACAATCTACAACTTAATCTTCCATACAAGGATCTGTGTGACGGAGAAACTTTTGTCCTAAAAAATGGTTTTGCCATTGCCCCTTGGAGATTATGTTTTAATAGAGACTTCTACAATAAAAATAATATACAATTTGAGGAAAACTGCAGAATTGAAGATATAGATTGGGGTGTAACAATAATGTTCTATGCAAAAAAAATACAATATCAGCCAATACTACTTATACATTATATCAAATCCGAAAGTGGCACAACTGATAATATGTACAAAAATATAGAAATTCTAGTTGCAAATACAAATGCTGCAAACAGAACATATGAATTAAGTCAAACATTGTACAAGAATTCAGCTATAAAAGAAGCTGTTATCAAATTGACTGACAAATACTATTACTTTACATGTAAATATATGTTAGGATTGTTTAGTAGTATCAAATCAAAAAAAGAGATCATCAAATTGATAAAGTTAAAAGACTCAAACTATAGAATGGTAAAATTTGCTATAAAACATCCTACGATATTTTCTTTCTTAAGTAATTGTACTGTACCTGTATTCAGAATTGCAAGATATATCCGCAGAAAAAGAACTGCAAAAAGATTAACTTCAAAAACCAATATTGTATGACTACAAAGCCGTTCCTTTCTATTATTATACCAGTATACAACGGACTCTCCAACGGACTTCTCAAGTGCCTTGACTCAATTTGGGAACAATCATTGAGCAAACAAATATATGAAGTCATCTGTATTGATGATTGCAGTATCGATGGTACACGCTCATGGCTTAAGGAGCAGCAGAAAGAGCATAGTAACCTTGTAGTAATAGAGAACGAAAAGAATATTCGGCAAGGAGGAGCGCGCAACAAAGGGGTAAGGGTTGCAAGAGGCAAGTATATCTGCTTCATTGATCAGGACGACTACTACCACAAAGAGAGCATAACTCAGGTATATAATCATTTATCAAAGAACGACCTTGAGATTCTAATAGTTGATTGCGCCTACCAGTCTCCAGAAAAGGAAAGTAACACCTTGCAGCATAATTTCCCACACAAAGAGATTATGACTGGTGATGAACAGATTGAAAGAAACTCAATCCCTTATGCTCCGTGGAAATTTATTTTCTTGCGTACGTTGATGGTAGACAACAATCTGTTCTTTGCCGAGAATGAACGGATTGAGGATGTTGATTGGGTACATAGATTAACTCACTATGCGACACGAACACAATACCAACCGATATTATTGATTCATTACAATAAGTCAAGTATATCAACAACTATGACTGCCTTTTCTTCAAAAGAAATTATATATAGTTCCTTAAGGTTAGCACATAGAATGTATGTAATGATAAACACAATCTTCGAGAACTCTAATGACAATGTAAAGAATTATCTAAAGTGGTTGTTAGGACGAAATTGTTACAATCCAATTACTTGTTATTTTTCTTGAGTTCAACTTATAAATGCAACTTTTTGGGTGCGGATAATAAGCAATAAAAACATTTATTTTTCAGAGAGGAAAGAGAGACAATGTCCCCCTTTCTCTCACTCTGAATGGATAAAGTTTGCTATCTTTGCTTTAA
>JAFQEZ010000099.1 GCA_017398805.1 Bacteroidaceae bacterium
GTACTTTTCGGTCACGAAAAGTATGTGATAGAACGACACAAGGAGAATAATTGACAACAGATTAAGGGTAAAACAATCCAAGGAATAGCAGTTTTATTGTACCAGAATTATTTCGCCCACACGAAATTTCTACTGAGCCATAAAATGATATTGGAGCGTGCAAGGCACGCTCCAATTGTATAACAGTCAATCTGTAAGCCGGGTTCTGTGCTCCAAAAGGAGTGTCTGTCATTCATCTATGCATTGTGTCACCACAATGCTAAAGCGTTCTACCCTCCGGCTTGGGCGAGCGACCCTCAAGCGCCGGTATACATGAACTTGCAGCCTCCAAGACGCACGGCCCGTACATCGCTGCACGGCCGGTGGGCTCTTACCCCACCTTCTCACCCTTACCTCTTGCAAGGCGGTTATTTTCTTCTGCGTTACTCTGCCTTTACAGACAGCTTTCTGTTAGGAAGTGGAGTGCTCTGTGCTGCCCGGACTTTCCTCCTTTGCCTTATGGCAACGGCGACAGACCGATTAGCTGTTGAACCTTATGACTTTTCTGTTGCAAAGATAATGCTTTTTCTTTTTTCTTCATAGAAATGGGTCGCTATTTCGCTTATTTGCCGTTTTGTGATACCTGTTTTGAGTGCTTAACTTTTGTTAACAATTGAAAATGTGGTATTTCCTCTTTTGTTCGCTCTAAAGAGGTGAAAGTTGAAATTACGACTGCCGGCATTTGTGTTGTTGATTAACTGCCTGCTATGGGTTGTTCACTTGTATGGTGTTTTCTGCTTTTTACCACTTCATACAAGCTGCCATCAGTGATACGAATATTTTTTTTGCCGTGACGGTTTTTATTTTGTATCATGCAACCCTTTAGCACGTTTCTGTGGTCAATGATACATTTGCCGGTTTTTGTCGTGAATTCAAAACTTTTAACGTGTAAAAATTGTATTATTTGTTTTTTGAGTGTAATTTTGCAAATTGAAATTGTATCTTAGGAAAAATGAGGCAATTAAAGATTACAAAAAGTATTACGAACCGCGAAAGCGCATCGCTTGACAAGTATCTCCAGGAGATCGGACGTGAGGAACTTATTACCGTTGAAGAAGAGGTAGAGTTGGCACAACGTATCCGTAAGGGAGACCGTAGAGCGCTGGAAAAACTGACGAGAGCCAACTTGCGTTTCGTCGTTTCTGTGGCAAAACAGTATCAGAACCAGGGACTCAGTTTGCCCGACCTTATCAACGAGGGTAATCTTGGACTGATAAAGGCTGCCGAGAAATTTGATGAGACACGTGGTTTCAAGTTCATCAGTTATGCTGTGTGGTGGATCAGACAATCAATTCTTCAGGCTCTTGCAGAGCAAGCGAGAATCGTTCGCCTTCCGTTGAACCAGGTGGGTTCACTCAACAAAATCAGTAAGGCATTCTCAAAATTTGAACAAGAAAATGAGCGTCGTCCATCTGCAGAGGAACTTGCAGACCAGTTGGATTTGCCGGTTGACAAGATTGTCGACTCTTTGAAGGTGTCGGGAAGACACATCTCGGTTGATGCACCTTTTGTGGACGGTGAGGACAACAGTCTTCTTGATGTCCTTGTCAATGATGATTCTCCTATGGCCGACAACCTTTTGGTAAACGAGTCGTTGTCGCGTGAGATTGACAGGGCATTGTCGACATTGACCGACCGCGAAAAGGAAATCGTGCAGATGTTCTTCGGCATCGGCATGCAGGAGATGACACTTGAGGAGATCGGTGACCGTTTCGGTCTTACACGTGAGCGTGTACGTCAGATTAAAGAAAAGGCTATTCGCCGTTTGAAGCAGAATCAGCGAAACAAACTGCTTAAATCATATTTGGGATAAATTTCATCACGGGCTGCGCATGCGCAGCCCGTTGCTTTTTAATGTCGCTTGATAGGGTGGGAGGTTGCGGTGCTTGTGTAAATCGGTCTTTTCTCTTTTTCCCGTTTTTTATCTCTTGTTTCTGTCTGTTTGGTTAAAAGATGTCATATCTTTTTCTCTTTGAAGGATTTTTTCTTAATTTTGTGTCGTAGATATTTTATTGTATTTGATTTTGCATGTTTTATATGAAAAAGATACTGTTTCTCTTTCTGTTTACAACGATATTCTCAATAGGTTCATTACAGGCCAAGAACGATGAGGAGACTGTTTATATGTTCGGCGTTTCAATGTCGTTGACCGATTCTGTTGTCTATTTTACAGAGATAATGCCTGTTGAGGGAGCTCAGATTGACGGCAAGACAGGATTCCTTATTTATCGCAATTACTATTCTACCGAACTCAAGGATTATATGAACCTTTCGGAGAATATGCCGGGCAGAACTTCTGCAGTCTATTATTCCAACAAGCGTTCGAAACTCGAAAAGAAAGAGGCTAAACTGAAAAAACGTCTTGTTGAAAAACAGGGACTGACAGTGCGCTATTTAGGTGACAAGTTCAAATTCATAAAACCGTAACATGCTCGCAAGGGTTGGTTCATTTATCTTCTCGCTGCTCGTGCTTTTTACCCAAGCATCGTGCAGCGATGCTGTTTCCGGGCATGTCGTAAAACCTGACGCGCCTGAGAAAGGTGATACGGCACGACGTACACTGTTGGTATATATGATGGCCGAGAACAGCTTGAGCGATTATGCGGCTATGGATGTTGCTGAGATTGTTGAGGCTGTACCCGAAATTCCTGAGGATTGTCGTCTTTTTGTATATGTTGACGACAGATCGTTCCCTGTGCTTACCCAATATTTCGGGATGACCGACGGTAGTGTGGGCAATTCCAACTATCATCCGTTTGACAGTGATGTCTGTTCGAGCGATACTACGGCGTTGGGTAAAGTGATTGATTTTATCCTTGCGGATTATCCGACCGAGAATCTTGACATTGTAATGTGGTCGCATGCTGACGGTTGGTTGCGTTCTCCGTTGAATGTAGCTCCGCAACGTTCTGTGGGTATAGACAACGGCAACAACTCTTATAGCAACACAATTACGGAGACTATCGAGATTGAGGAGTTGGCTGCGCTGCTCAAGAGGTTGCCTACAAAAGTCGGGCGTCTGATGTTCGATGCTTGTTTCATGCAGTGTGTGGAGAGTTCCTATGCTTTGCGTGATGCTGCTGAGTGGATAATAGCGTCTCCAGCCGAGATACCGGGTGACGGAGCCGATTATGCTTCGCTTCTGCCGGCTTTCTTCGCTTCCGATGGCCCGGAGGAAATCATTGATGTATATGTAAAGGCTTATGAGGGTGAGCCGGCAGGGGCAGTGCTTTCTGCTGTGGATACAAAAGAGATGCAGAATCTTGCAGATATTACATACGCCTATGTAATCAAATATTTTAATATTGAGAAGAAACGTGCTTATGCAGATGTCTTCTCATATCTGCCGGGCGGTAAATACACTGGTTCGGTGACTTATCCTTCATATTTTGATATGAATGCTGTAATGAGGAAGTATCTTACTGCTGATGAGTATGCCCATTGGCGAGAGGCGTATGATAAGGCGGTTGTTTATGTAGATTCATCTCCAAGATGGTATTCGGCAATTTGTGGCAGTGTGATCGGGTACGATATGTCCGTTTGTGGCGGAATGTCGCTTTATATGCCACAGAATAATGTCCGCAACGAAAAGTTCAATTCTGATTTCAAAACTACCGAATGGTATTCTGCTGCAGGGTGGCAGGCTGCAGGCTGGTGATGTTTTTTTACTGTTTTCTCTGTAAATTTCCTGATAATTCTTGCGGTGTAATTGTAATTTATTTACATTTGCATCGGATAATGGTGTAACCGTTGCCTCCCGGTGTCGGTTAGTAAAAGGGAATCCGGTCAAAATCCGGAGCTATACCCGTAGCTGTAGGTTCCTTAAAAGACTCAAGTAATCCATTGCCACTGCCCTTTAAGGGTGGGAAGGCGCTTGAGCGGAACGAGCCAGAAAACCTGCCTTGTCCATTATGTTTTATACAAACCCCGGGTAAGGGTTTTATGGACTTTTTTTATGCAATACAGATTATTGTTTTTCTTGTGCGCCATTGGTGCTCTATTGGACTCTTTTCCGCTGCATGCGCAGGAGAGTGATTCGTTGTGCTATGAATTGCCTGTTGTTGTGGCATACTCAGTGAGTCGTACTGAGGCAGAGAATTCTGTGGCTCCATTCCAAAGAATAGAATATTCCGACGTCGCCCGCTATGGTTTGCAGAATGTTTCTGAGGCGTTGAAGCTGATGCCCGGAGTGCAGGTTCAAGACTATGGTGGTGTAGGTGGTCTCAAAACAGTCTCTGTCCGTGGACTCGGTGCAAAGCATACGGCGGTAAGCTACGATGGGGTAGTGGTCTCCGATGCCCAAAGCGGTATGGTTGACCTTGGCAGGTTTACGACAGAGGATATCTCTGAAGTCACACTTACAACAGGACAAGATGATAGGATTTCTTTGAGAACTGCACGTGAATATTCTTTGGTCTCGCATGTCGCAATACGCAGTTCTCTATTCTCTTCTTATGGATACTGGATGCACGGCTCCGGAGTTAATTCGTCCGTAAAACTGCAGGGTGGTTCGTTCGGCCTCGCCGGGTTGTCGGCCCGTAGCAGTTTTTATGCCGATGATGGCGGATTTGCGGCTTCACTCGCAGGAAACTATCTGCGCAGTGACGGTATGTATCCTTTTACTCTTGTCAATGGCAATTCCTCGTCACGTGAGAAACGAAGTGACAGCGATGTGGAGTCGTTGACGCTCGAAGGTAATGTCAGAGCGAATCTGTTTCAGGGGTGCTTGTGTGCAAAACTCTATTATTACGGGTCGGAACGAGGCCTTCCCGGTGCTGTCAACCTTTATAATAAGGATAACAGGGAGCGTCTTTGGAACAGGAACTTCTTTGCGCAGGCAGTCTATGACCATAGCTTGCCGGGCAATGTTGATATGAGGGCTGTAGTGAAGTATGACCGTAACTGTTCGCGCTATAAGGATGTGAACAAGAATTATGCCGCCGGTGAGCAGGTTGATGAGAATCGTCAGAATGAGTATTATCTTTCGTTGGCTCTCTCCGGGAGATACTCCAGGCCTTTCGGCTGGTCTGTGGCATCTGATGTCTCATATGCTACGTTGGAGAATAATTTTGAGAACAGCAAGGCTCCACGCCGTATCTCCTCTTATACTGTATTTGCGGCAAGTTGTAAATTGAGCGCGGTGACGGTAGTCGGCTCTTTGCTTGCAACTTATATAAAGGATGAAGTGAAGTGTGGCGCTGCTCCTTCTCCATTCAAGCGCCTTTCTCCTGCACTTTCCTTTTCCGTGAAACCTATCCGCGGATATGGTGGGCTTATGCTTCGTGCATCGTTCAAGGATTCTTATCGAATGCCTACTTTTGCCGACCTTTACTATCTGCGCCAAGGCAACAGCGCTCTCAAACCGGAGAGGGCTACGCAATATAATGTTGGTGTTACATGGAGAGAGAATTTCGATTTTCTTGGTGCAAGCAACTATGTAGCAATTACTGCCGATGCATATTATAATAATGTACGTGATAAGATTGTGGCATTGCCTACGATGTATATTTGGCGTATGATGAATTTCGGCAGGGCTGATATTTTCGGGACGGATGTGAGTCTGTCGTTGCGGTCGCGCTTTGCAAGGGGTATCTCTTTGCAGACTGATGTTGCCTATTCGTGGATGAATGCCGTTGATGTTACCGATAAATCGGCGAAAAACTATCGGCACCAGCTCCCTTATACCCCGGAACATACGGGCAGTTTTTCGCTTACATTCGAGAATCCCATTGTCGATGTTACATATATGCTCACAGCTGTCGGCGAGCGCTATATGCTTCCGCAGAATACGCAGCGCAACCGCATGGACGGTTATGTAGAACATGCATTTGTCCTGAACAAGGATTTCTGTTTCCGGAATGCTGAATTGCATTTGCAGGGAAAGCTGATGAATGTCGGTAATGAGCAGTACGAGGTTATACGTTACTATCCTATGCCCGGCTTCTCCTGGAACCTCTCTGCTTCTCTCACTTTCTGATTATTTAACCTAAACAATATTAGTATGAAATCAATTCTTGAAAAGACTCTGTTTTTTGCACTTGTGGCTCTCTTTGTCGCATGTAGTAACGATGATGACCCCTCTCCGGTAGTACCTGACGGGCAGGACGATGTTATCTATGTTCTCAACTCCGGTGACTGGAAGAGCAATAACTCTTCTTTGACTATGTATAACCCCACAACGGGCGAGGTGGTGCAGAACTATTTTGAACAACAGAACGGACGTTGTCTTGGAAATACAGCGAATGATATGATTGTTTACGGTTCAAAGATGTATATTGCCGTAGCAGGTGAGGGTACTATTGAAGTCGCTACGCTCGATGCCAAGTCCATAAAACAGATAGAGTGCGGTGCGCAGCCCCGTTATCTTGCTGCTTATGGCGGCAAGGTCTATGCTACATATTATGACGGTCATGTTGCGCGCATAGATACAACTTCGCTTGTGGTCGATGCAAAAGTGAAAGTCGGCCGCAATCCTGAACAACTGGCTGTGTGTGGCAATAGATTGTTTGTCGCAAACTCAGGCGGAATGGACTATAACACCGAACTTGGTTATGATAATACCGTTTCTGTCATTGACCTTGTCTCTTTCTGTGAGGTAGATAAGATTGAGGTGGCTTTGAATCCTGCGAATGTAGTCTCAACAGGTGATGGTGTGTTTGTTGCTTCTTACGGTAACTATGCCGATGTTCCAAGTGCTTTGCAGTATATTTCCAAAGGTGGTGTACAATATGTTCTGCCCTATGCATGCAGCCAGATGACCGAGATTTGCTATAATTCGGGAACGTTGTACGGTTTTCTTTCGCAGTACGATGCCAATTGGAATCAGACTATAACTTATATTTCCTATAATCCTTCTACAGGTAAGGTTGAATCTCCATGGATTAAGGAGGAACAGAAACCTGTTCCTTATAAGGTATGTGCGGTAGGGGAGTATGTCTGCGTTACTGCGTCCGATTATATGAATGACGGTGATGTCTATCTGTATGATACCGACGGTGTGCCTGTTGCGGAAATTCCGGCAGGTCTTAATCCTGTAAAGGCTGTTGTTGCCCAGTGATAATATATATTATATAAGGAGATAGCCGTGTATTATAATTGACGAACTGCTTTCAAGGCGTGGTCAAGGACCGATGCGACTCCTTTGACTTTTCTGTTTTGCCAATTCTTACAAACCTAAAGGAGCTGTGTCTTGAAATTTTGACACAGCTCTATTTTTTTTATTTCTTTTGACTGCTATTTGAGAAAAATGAAAGATTTTGCGTTTTTCAGAGAAAAAAAGTCGAATTGTTTTTGTTTTTGAAAAATAATGCATACTTTAGCCGAGCAATAGCGATGCAAAGTTGATGTGCTCCCGATAAATCTCCTTTTTTGTAATAGGCGTTTTTAAAGAAGCAGTACAACTTTAGGTTTTGTTGATTTTGTAATTTTTGGCAATAAGTTGTGATAATTGCGCATGTAAAAACTGCGTAATTAATTTTTTCTCGACTTTTTTGAAAAAAATCCCGCAAATATTTTTGCAGTTCCAAAATTTGCTTTACCTTTGCACTCGCTTTCGGGAAGCAATCACGATTGCCCTCCCGTTTAAGCAACGATGATCCTTGACAACATTCCATACAGACAAAGCAGTACAACGTGCCTGTCGTTTATATTATAGATGACAGGATAATGAAGTAAGTAAGGAACGATAAAACGAACCGTCAATAATCTGACATACGAATCAATTCCGGCCAGTACAAACAATTTTTTTTTGATTAGTCATGCCTTTCAGGCATTACGGATATAATTTACAACGAAGAGTTTGATCCTGGCTCAGGATGAACGCTAGCTACAGGCTTAACACATGCAAGTCGAGGGGTTTCTTGAGAGCTTGCTTTCAAGAGACGACCGGCGCACGGGTGAGTAACGCGTATCCAACCTGCCCTTCATATTGGGATAGCCTCTCGAAAGGGAGATTAATACCGAA
>JAFQEZ010000100.1 GCA_017398805.1 Bacteroidaceae bacterium
CTCAAGTTAAATGAGATAAAAAGGATGAAGTTCAAGGCTTGCGACGCTCGCTAAACCGCAGTTTACTTTTGTGTAAATGAGGATTTAGCGGGCTAGCGTAACGCAGAAATTCGCCTTTTTAATCATTTAACCAAAACCTTTTTGCCGTTTACAACATAAATACCAGGAGCTGTAATGTTCTCAACCTTGCGGCCTGTAAGGTCATAGATAGCTTTCACATTTCCGCTTTCACCTTTCACCTCGCTAATGCCTGTTGTGCCGTTCCAGTCGAAACCATAGAAAGCAGCAGTGCCCTGAGCCGCCGGCAACTCAAGGTATGCCTTGAATGCACCATTGTAGAACTCACCCTTGTTCTCACCGTTTACAGCATTGTAGAAGCCAACGCCGTCTGTCATGCCAAGCACATAGTAAGACTTGTTTGCATCCTTGCTGATAAGTGTTCTCTTTGTAGTACCCTTCAAAAGGTTGCCCTCAACAGCTGTTGTAGTACCCGGAGATACAAACTCAGGAGCGTAAGTTACATCTGCCTCTGTGTCGAACTTAACAACAACACCTGTTTCTTGGTAAACAGTACCGGTAATCTGCTCAAACTTAGCATAACCGTTCTCAACATTGTTTACATAGTAAACCTCAGCACCAAGTGTCTCAGGGATTACAAAAGATGTCTCAGCGAAATATGTTGCAACATCTGCATCTGCATCAATTGTCAAAGGCTTAACAGCAAGAATACCAGAACCATTGTCATCGCTGTTCCAGAAATTAACATGAGCTTCTTGTGCACCTGCATTTGCATTCATATACCAGTTGGCACGATACTTAAGGCAGAACCAATCACCAGCCTCAACCCAGTCGTTGCCGTTGTTTGTTGTTCTATCAGCAATCTGCCAAGTAGTGTTATAATCATCGGCCAATGTAGCCTCTTCAAGCATCACGGGATTTGTAGAACCGTTAGATGAAAGGATGTAGTTTTCACCCTTTGCCTTGTTTACAACACGGAAACCATTGATTGGATTACCGACAAATGCCCAGTAGTATTCGTCGCCTGCGTTTGTCAAAGACCTATGTGTTCCCCAAGCAAGGGTTGTTGCATCACCGGCACCAACATATGTTCTGTAACGAGAAGAACCATTACCCTCATTTGAGTGCATAACAAGGTTGCACCATTTGTTGCCGATTTCAGCGTATGTTGAAGCATATTCAAATGGCATCTCGCCAATTTCCACAGCAATCTCATGGGTACCTGAAGCTGTTACGTTGCCATCAGGTTTTGAACCTGTAACTGTTACACCATAAAGGCCTGATACAACATCGGGATACGCAGAACCCTCAGCAACATTATATGTCATAGTACCAACAACTACGTCATTTTCCACGTAGTTATATATAACCTCATGTACGGGTTTATCGACAGACTCGTATAATTCTACCTCAGCAACCTGAAGCCAATTGCTATTTGCAGTTGTTATTCTTAACCTTAATTCCTTTACATCGTTTCCGTCTGCTGTACAAGTGAAGACATTGTTTTCAATATCATCGATTGTAAAATCGGCAACGGGAATCCAATCTCCATCAGCGGTAGCCTTTCTTTCAATAGTTGCGCCATTAGGTTTGTCGTTATCACAGAAATACCATCTGATAGTTCCCACTTGATGAACATTGTTAAGCACTACAGTTATATTTTTATCAACTGCCTGCGCTTCGTCAGACCACCATTTATCTCCGGTATTACCGTTAACGATATTGCTTGTTGTTCCCTCATAAGTACCAAAGGTTGTAGTAACCTCGTAGAAATCGCTGATTTTTCTCCCAGCCTCTGTTACCAAGTCTGTCTCTTCCAGTTTGTAGAACTCAACCATGAACATTGAAGCAGAATTGGTATCTGTCCATGAACCCAAGTTGTCTCCAGAGAAGTGTACAAATGCTGTAACACCTTCATTTGAAATAAAGCAAGAACCCTCATTCGGCGTTGCATCACGATCAATATTGACTGTACCGGTGTGGTATTTTAGAGTTGCTCTTGAATCATATGCAACAAGATTCTTTTGACCTGTTACAGGAGCCTGCCATGCAGCCACTTTGTTGGCTGTTGAAATTGTAATGAGATTGTTAGTAGCATCTACTACTTCAACATACCAAACAAATGTTGCGCCATTTGGGGTTCCAGTGTTCTTAGATGTAACAGAACCATCTGCAGCCTCATTTGCAGCCTTAATATAACCCACACCCTGTCCGCCAGCAGAGCTTGCATTACTGTTGGTCTGCTTCAACAGATAATAACCGCTTTCAAGGCCTTGCGACAAGTCAACTTTTGTTGTGGGAACATTATTAACGCCCACAATTGTTTTCGCAGCATCCTGCGCCATTGCACCAATTGTTATGAACAACGATGCGATTAATAAAGTAAATTTTTTCATTTGAATAATTATTTATTAGGTAAAAATTGCGTTGATTCAAAGGTCTATAACGACAATTATTCGGCAAAACTATTGATTTTTTCCTACAAAACAACATTTTTTTCATTTATTTCCTTGATTTCACAAAACAAAACCCAAAAAGCGTCCATTTTTACTTTTTGTTCCATAATCCATGGCATTTATAATAAAAAAAGAGAAATTTACAGATAATGAACAGAGGTTATAATTATACACCACTATGCATAAATATAACCTTTGAGCAAAAGAAAGCCGTTCTGGCGGATATGTTATCCGCCAGGTACGAGTGTCAGGGTCTCTGACCCGAGAGTTTTTAATACAAGGTGCGCTGTCCTATAAAAATACACACCAAAAGGTGCGCTGTCCTATAAAAAACACACCCAAAAAGGTGCGTTTTCCGTTTTCATGTAGCAGACAGAAGAACATAACAAAAACCGCGAAAAAAGGGCACCCACAAGGGATGCCCCTACGCGTTGGTACTCTGTTCTCTGTACTCTATTCTTAAGCCGCAAACTTGTCATTCTATATTTGCACTGTCATTGACTCGTTTTGCTTTTCGCAACCCAAACGGCATAACCTAAATTCCTCCTCTGCCTGAGGGGAGGTGCCAGTTTACTGGCGGAGGGGTGGGAGTGCTACGTTTGACCTGTTGCTGCAAAACTTGTCGATAACAAAACGTTGTTTTGTCATTTCGACGATAGGAGAAATCTCAAAAAAATTCATCTTTGATATTTTAGGGCAGACACATCGGTCTGCCCCTACGTTTAACCCGCACGCACGTGAATTGCTCTCCTGTTAATACCCCTCCGCCTGCGGCACCTCAAGTGCTCCCCTGTCAATACCCCTCCGCCTGCGGCACCTCCCCTAAAACAGGGGAGGAATTGGCTGTCCGTAAGGACTGAGGGGTCCAGGGGAGAAATTGACCGTCACGGAGTGACTGTGGGGTACCCATGCTACGTGTGCCCCTATACATTGCGCGAAAAACTGCGGATTTGTCAATTCGACGATAGGAGAAATCTCAAGTAAACTTGGCTTTCGCTCGCTTGCACACTTTAACCCCACTGCGTGGGATTGAACCTTGGCTGCGCTCGCTGTAAAAGCTCAAGTGAACTTGGCTTTCGCTCGCTTGCACAAGCTTTCATCTTTCAACTTTCAACTTTTCTACTTCGCAGGGTGAATCACAAATCTTCGAACTCAAGCCCCCAGGCTTCGGCGACCTCCTTGTAGACGACCTTTCCCTCGACTATATTCAAGCCTTTGCGGAGTTCTTCGTTGTCGGCACAAGCCTTGCGCCACCCTTTGTCGGCAAGTTGCAAGGCATAGGGCAATGTGGCGTTTGTCAGTGCAAGCGTCGATGTATAAGGCACAGCACCGGGGATATTCGCAACACAGTAGTGAAGGATTCCGTCGACATAATATGTAGGTTCCTCATGAGTTGTGGGGTGCGAAGTCTCAAAGCAACCTCCTTGGTCAATAGCCACATCCACAAGCACGCTGCCAGGCTCCATGAGTGCGAGCATATCACGGGTTACAAGTTTCGGGGCTTTGGCACCCGGTATAAGCACAGAACCTACAACAAGGTCGACACTTTTCAGTTCCTCACGTATATTATACTCCGAAGACATGAGTGTCTTAACATTCTTTGGCATCACATCGGCAAGGTAGGCAAGGCGTGGCAGGGAGACATCGCATATTGTAACATCGGCACCCATACCGGCTGCAGTACGTGCAGCAGCAGTACCCACTACTCCACCGCCAATGACAAATACCTTGGCAGGCTTTACACCGGGAACACCACCCATGAGTTTGCCCTTGCCGCCACGCGGACGCTCAAGAAAATAGCAGCCCTCCTGTGTTGCCATGCGACCGGCAACCTCGGACATGGGCACGAGCAACGGCAATGAACGGTCCTTGCGCTCCACGGTCTCGTAGGCACAGCACACTGCACCGCTCTCAATCATAGCCTTAGTAAGCGGTTCGCTCGATGCGAAATGGAAATAGGTGAACAGCAGTTGCCCCTTGCGCACAAGCTTGTACTCGCACTCTATGGGCTCTTTAACCTTTACAATCATTTCGGCCGTGGCATACACATCCTCTATTGTGGGGAGTATCTTTGCTCCTGCAGCGATGTATGCTTCATCGCTGAATCCGCTGTTCACACCTGCAGAAGCCTGCACATATACAACGTGACCATGCTTGGTCATCTCCTGAACGCCTGAAGGTGTCATGCCGACACGGTTCTCATTGTTCTTGATCTCTTTTGGAACACCGATAATCATAGTCGTAAAGTTTAAATGTTATTATAATTGTTTTTTACCTTACTGCCATTCGTAGAGCCGTCAAGAGATTCTTCGCTGCGCTCAGAATGACAAGCGCCGATGCTGTCATTTCGAACGGAAATGAGAAATCTCAATCAGCTAATAAAGAGATTCTTCGCTGTGCTCAGAACGACAAGTGCCGATGCTGTCATTTCGAACGGAAGTGAGAAATCTCAATCAGCTAATAAAGAGATTCTTCGCTGTGCTCAGAATGACAAAACTTTAGTTTTGTTATCGGCGAGTTCATTAGCGGTTAGTCGCACGCGGCATGGGTTAAACTCATGCCGTGCGGGCCGCTAAAGGATGAACGCGCCAATGACTTTGCAAATTCAGAATGACTGAACAGGGAGTTAAAACAAAGTATCTCCTTACAGAGGGTGAAAGTAGAGAATAAATGCAAGAAATGAAAGAATTGTTGCTTAAAAAAACAAAAAAGGGAGAACTAAGGCAGCCGGGCAATAACCCTTAACCCCTTAGTTCCCCTTTAAGCCTTTTAAGCCCTTATAAAATCACCTTTTCTTGTAGAACATCTTGACAGGCTCATAGCATATGTTATCGTACTTTTCAAGCACTGTACCCTTGTCGGTATCGAACACCCAAACGCTGCCGTTCAGTCCGTCCTGTCCCGGTTCATAGAAAGCGACATAGGTCTTGAGGTGGTCGTCGCTGATTTCAAATGCCGTGATTACAGCGTTCTCGCTGCCCACAGAAAGCAACACAGGGGCATTGGCAAGAGTTGATATATTGCTGTTGTAATTCCACCGGCGCACCTTGTTTCCGTCGGCAAACAATAGCGAATAGAATGTCTTGTTTGCCACATTCGGTGTGTTTACCTTGAAGGGGCTGTTCACAAGCGCACCTTGTGTGGTGTTCGCAGTTGTAAATGTGTGTGTCATCTCGGTAAAATCATAACCCCAGAAATCTGTATACATAACCTCGCTACGGGTTATCGGGGTGTTCGCAATGTTTGTCAGGACAAGAAACTCCTGACGGCCACCCGAAGTTGTCTTCTGCGCCTGCGTCATCCTCACCTTAGTCATTGCCACAAGATTACGGTTATTAAAGTAGTTCTTGCTCTTGAAGAGCGAATCACTCAGCATGAGATGATATTCGGTACTGCAATAATAGGGGCCATAACCGTTATATATCTGAGCAATGGCATTGTTATCGTTATCCCACAGCAGGATGTCGTAACTGCTGCCGCTTGAAACAATGCAGTTCTGTGCATATGTCGACTGCAGCTTGCGGGGCTTGGCTATTGCAGACTCCGTTGTAGAGAAGTCATAGACCTTGCCATTCTCACATATTATAGGATATGAGGTTCCGGAATATGCGGTAGACGGAACACCGAGGATTTCCGGTTTGAAATCATCGTACTCGGGCACCGTGAACATATTCTCGACAACAAGTGTCTTTTCGTTGAGGTAGTAGATTGTAGGCAAATCGCCACGTTCGCCACCACCCTTACATGCCACAATGAGATTACCGCTGCACTGTACAATATCTACTGCACCGGCGGCAAACTGCATATCGGGGTTATTCACGGCAAAACAGTCGCCTGTGGTAAAGGAAGCCTCTTCGTCGCCAAGCGGTTCCTGCATGAACGAGAGCATGGAGTTGCCGTCGGCATCCTTGCTCAGCAGCGTTATACCCTCTTCGTAGGGAGAGTTCACGTAAAGCACAAAGGGGAAGAAACTCTTTCCGTCCTCATTTTCCACAATCAGGCGGCAGTTATACTTGCCGAGAGAAGATCCCACAAAGGTAAAAGTCTCCTCGTGTGAATATGGAACAAGATCTACCTCCCATGTATAAGAGAGCGGTTTCTCCTTGTTGCTTTGTGAAATTACCGGTTTTATGACCAATGTCTCGTTCTTGTCGATATTGTATATGCTGTCAATACCCGACTCTATCGTAATGTGCGATAGCGGACGTGTGGCATCGGTTGTATCGTCACCGAAGCATGCAGAAAGCATCGGCAACACCGTCAGCATCAAGCACCATTTTAAGATTTTCATATTCTTGCTTACACTTTATTCATTAAACATTACCTGTCATGACGCCACTGTATATGGGTCGGGGAAGTCGAACGGGAAATCGGGGAACTCCTCAAGGATTCCTTCACGGTTGGCCGGATCGTTGAAGAAGTCATACATCTTTGAATATATGTACTTTACAAAGATTGTACGATACTGGTAAGGGTCGCCGAAGGGTATATTCTCAAGGTTCTCGCCATAGGCATCTACCATCTTCCTGTATGTCTCGGGCAGTATATCCTCAAGCGCGTGGAAGTACTCCACCATCTTTATGAACTTGAGCGGATGCCACTCGCCAAGATATCTCTTCTGCCACACCTTCTCGCCATGGGCATTGTACCATGCAGGCTGGTCAACGGAGTTGTCGAAGCGGAACATACGCACCTGACTGATCGAGTCGAGAGTTGGCGCAAAGAAGCGGTTGTCTATCAACTGAAGACAAAGAGTATATTTCTCATAGCCATCGATGTAGTTACCCTTCAGTTCATCGCGGTATACAGTGACAGGAATAACACCCTCAACAGAGTCGGGCATGATGCAAGCCTCGCCTATTGTATAATGTACACCTTCGACAGCATTGGTGGAGTCGGCAACAACCACATATCCTATCTCACGTTTCTCCTTACTGAGACCACCCATCACCTTCACCGGGATATTGAAGGTGTACTCCCTGACTTCGATTGGAGTGACACCGAACGAGTAGTTCAAGGTATCCTTGGTAAAATATATACCGGAATGGGAGAGGTCGAACCTCATGTAATCCTCGTCGTCGCATGCAGTAAGAAGCGACAACACAGGCAACATAAGTGCCATAATGGCATATCTTATTAACTTTTTCATTTTCATCTTCTTTATTTTCTGTTTCTTAGTTGCGGTTCTCAAGTTCAACATCGGGAACCGGAATCACATATATTCCGTCCACAGGATTGTACGTATTCTTGCCGTCGTGCGAGAGTATGGGCAGGTTCTGACGCTTCATATTGAAGTAGGTCTGTCCCTCGCCAATCATCTCCTTGTAGCGCTCGTCGTTTATAAGTTCCACTGTGAGCTGTTTGTCTGCCTCAAGGGGGTCGAGACCACGATGCACGCGCACATCATTGTAGAGATCAAGCGCCACATCGTAATCGCTCTCCAAAAGCGCCTCGGCGGCGATGTAGTACATCTCGGGCAGACGTATCATGTTAACTCCCTGAATAAGGTCGGACGGACGGTTGGATACCATGTTGTTGAGTTCATAGATATCGGTAAACTTGCTCAAACGGTACTTTGCATCATCACCGACACCCGACTCCGAGAAATAGGCCATCGTACGGAAGTCGAGACCGGAGGCATCCTTCTCATAGAGTTGCATGAAATCGTCGCGCAAGTCAAGAGAATAGTACGATGTCACCTGTTGCAACTTGCCGCTTACATTGGTGTAGAAGCCCGGGAAATAGATTCCGAAGATAGTCTCCTTGCGTGAGAGCACGCCCGCAAGGTCGTTGACAACTTCGGTCTTCTCCTTGAGGGTATACTTGCCACTGCCTATGACTTTGAGTGCATACTCGGCTGCCTTCTCCTTGTTGCCCATGGTTAGATAGACACGTGCAAGGGTCGCCTGAACAGCATGCAGGTTGAAGTGTATCTGACGGTCGAGCATAAAGTTTCCTGCGCCTTCAAATTCAGCCTCATCGGCAAGAAGCGTCTCAGCCTCATGAAGATCGGCAAGAATATGTTCATAGTTCTTGGCGAGCGACTCGAACTCAGGGGTCTTCAGAGAGAACTCTGTGGCATAGGGAATACCCTTGGCATCGGGATTCACCGTGTACTGCTCGGCAAAAAGGCGCATAAGGTCGAAGTGCATGAAGGCACGCAGACCGAGTGCCTCGCCACGGTATACTGTATACGGGAACTCTGTCGCATCGGCAACGAGCGGAGCATCGAGCACACTGTTTACATTAGATATATTCTTGTACATGTTCGTCCATACACCTTCGAATACTCCTTTTACCGACGAGTGATCCCACCGGTAAGCGCTCATCGCTGTTATGCCAGAGTTGCCATAGCACCACATTGTCTGCGAGAGCACTTCGAGAGTGGAGAAATGGAGTTCCTGGCCATAGAGTGTCTGCTGACGCATCTGCGAATAGACACCGTACATGGCATCTTCGATACCTTCAGGGGTAGAAAGCAACGGATCGCGCTTCACCTGCCCGTCGGGGGTGATATCAAGGAAATCGTCACATGATGTAGTCGTGAACAGGGTCACACACATCAGCAATATGATATATTTCATTTTTTTCATAGTATTCCTTTTCTTATAGTGTTACATTAAGATAGAACTCGAAGCCCTGACTGTAGAGATAGTCTGTACCGCGCTCGATTTTCACCGTCGAGAGACGGAAGAGGTCGGTAAAATTCACACCTAAACGCAGGTTGCGCAGATGCATGCGCTTACAAAGATCGTCACTGAACTCGTAGCTGAAGTTCAAAGAACCCAAAGAGAGGGTATTCTCCTCCTCGGCAAAACGGTCGGTCTGCTGAGGACGCGAAGTATCTGCAATATCCTTGTAGATTGCATGGTCGCCGGGCTGCTTCCAACGGTCATCGAACACACGCTGGTCGGCATTGAAATGCGGGTCGGCACCCTCGACCTTTGTTGCACGTGTGGTGTTGTAGACCCAGGCACCCATACGGAAATTGAAAAGGGCATAAAGACTGAAGCCCTTCCAATAGAGATTGGTGCTGAATGTTCCTGCAAATTCAGGCTCGGTATCACCGATTAGCACCTTGTCGGACGGGTCATACTCAAATGTACGCTCACCGTTACGTTTGATGTAGACCTCCTTGCCTGTCGCAGGATCGATACCGCCCGAACGCACCAATTTGAGCGCCGTCACGCTCTCTCCCTCGGCATACTGCGGCAGAGGAGTGAGATAGAAACCAGCATTCTCCTGATTCTCCTTGTTGATTTCCTCAAGTGCCTTGTTTATTTTGGTAATCTTGTTACGGTTCATGTAACCGCTCGTCGCCAGACGCCAATAGAAATCATTGGTGCGGAATATGTAACCGTCGAGCTGGTACTCGATACCCTTGTTCTGCAGTTCTCCGAGGTTTGCCTTTGCTGTAGTGACACCGGTGGAAGGTGCTTTTGCCTTGTCGAGCAAAAGGTCGGTGGTGTTTCGGATGTAAGCATCGATGACAAAATTGAGACGACGGTCGAACATACTGAGGTCGATACCGATATTATAGTTCATGGTACGCTCCCATGTGAGGTCCACGTTGCCTATAGTAACAGGAATAGCACCGATACCGTTCTTGTATTCATAATCGTTGAGATACTGATACATTGTCATCGCCTGGAAGGGGCTGAAACTTACCTTGCCGGTGTAACCCATGCTGCCACGTACCTTGAAGATGTCGAAGTTCTTTTTCACACGTTTCATAAAAGGCTCGTTCATGACATTCCAACCGAGACCGCCCGACCAGAAGTGACCGAAACGGTTGTTCTCGCCGAACTGCGAAGAGCCCGTTGTGCGCCATGTAGCATCAAGGAAATAGCGGTTACGCCATGAGAAGTTGCCTGTCGTGAAGAAACCGACATCGGCAGTCTCGGCCTGAGAACCGAACGGTTTGCTGTCGGTGGGATAGCCGGCCGCATTGCCTATGTATGAAAGATGGTCATTGTAGAAACCTATAGCCTGGGTAGTCTCACTGCTGCTCTCGGCATGGTTGATTTCCCAACCTGCAGATATGCTGATAAGAGAGTTGTCCCTGAAGAGTTTGTTGAAAGTACCTACAATGTTACCGTTATAGTTCGTCCCCTTGGTGCTGCCCTTAGTATACTGTCCCTTCTTGCTGAGGTCGGTCTCGGACTTGTAGATGCGCGACTTGGGCGAAGTGAATATATCGCTGCTACCCATCTCAGTAGAGATGTTGAAGTGACCGGTCAAGAGGAACATCTTGCTGATATCCCAACGGAAATCGGTACTGTTTGTAAGAGTGCGCTCTCCACTCTTTGAGAAACTGCCCAAAGTAGCCTCGTAAAGCGGATTGTCGGCATCCCATGAGAGATTCTCATTCGGTTTGCCATCCTCATTGAACATCCTGTCATATGGATTCATGCGCACATACTGCGAGAATGATCCGTAAGGGGAGTTCTTGACATCTATCTCCTGGTATGTAGTACGGTTGGAGATTGTAACGGCATCACCGATAAAGTAATCGAGCTTGAAACCGAGACTGTGACGTTTGCGGTAGTCATCCTTCATGACACCCTTGGTATCGCCATAACGGCCTGTAAGTTCGTAGCGGAGATTAGACGCACCGCCATAGATACGCAAAGAATGATCCTGCGAGAAGGCTGTGCGCGCAGGCTGCGAAAGCCAATCGCTGTTCTGCCCTGCCGCAATGAGTTTATAACGCTGGTTGTAGAGTTCGTCATATTCGTACTGCAACGGCAAGCCTGTTGCAGGGTTTATTGCTCCCTTGGCATCGTAAAGACCTGCAAGACGCTCATACTCGAGTTTTTCGCGTGCATTGAGCACATCGTAATCGCCTAACATAGGGATTTGCAGATTGCCTGTGAAGTTATACTGTACACGCAAGGTACTCTCATGGATTGGCTTGCGGGTGATGACAATGACACCGTTCGCAGCCTTTGAACCATAGAGAGCTGTTGCCGATGCATCCTTTAGAACGGTAATCTTCTCAATCTCGTTTATATCGAGGTCATAAAGATCCTGCATGGTAATCTCTGTACCGTCAAGTATGATTGTCGGCTGGTTAACTTGTTGTCCGCTATTGGAGAAAGAACTCATACCGCGAAGCACAAGCTCAGGGGTGTGGTTAGGGTTTGAGCCCTGACTTGTATTCTGTACCATTGCCATACCAGGGGTAAGTGCCGAAATGGCTGTTATGAGGTTTGTACCTGATACCTGTTTGAGTTCGACACCGGTCATTTCGGTAACAGAACCGGTAAATGTCTCCTTGTTCTTGGTTACAAAGCCCGTCACAACAACACTCTCGAGCACATTTGAGTCCTCGGTGAGTTCTATGCGCAGGTTCTCCATGTCCTTACCACCGGAAGCAATTACATACTCCTTGTATCCGATGTATGACACACGCAGTTCAAAATTGCTCTTAGGGGAGATTATTCTGAACTTTCCCTCGGTGTCGGTCATTGTACCGGTAACAAGTGTTCCATCGGCCCATACAGCCACGCTTGCACCGATAGCAGGCTCTCCTGTCGACTTGTCGACAACAACACCGGCAGCAACCTTCTTCTCATCGGGCGCACCGATGGACGTTTCCGCCGCAAAAGCCTGTACAGACGGCACTGTAGCCAGCAACAGCATTATAAAAAGCCGACACAGCATCACTATCTTCAATTTGTGTTTCTTCATATCGTAAATATTACAAGGTTTCACCAAAGCCTTTCACAGGAAAGGAACGCAAAAATACAAAAAAAAAGCGTCCCCGACAATATATCGGAGACACTAATATTATATTTTAATACTATTAATCAAACTTTATATAAATCACTTGACAACGTCTGCCAACTCCTCAATTGCTCCCCTGTCTTAGGGGAGCTCCGCAAAGCGGTGAGGGGTACAGGGGAGGTGCCGCAGGCGGAGGGGTATATGAGAACAGTATTGGTACGTGACCAATCGCTAAAAGCGTCGTCGATAACAAAAAGTTACTTCACAAGCACCTTTTTGCCATTGACAATGTAAAGGCCGGGAGCGGTAATCTGCTCTATTCTGCGACCCTGGATATCAAAGATGCCCTTAACGATATTGTTCTCTGTATTCACATTCTCAACAGAAGAAGAGCTACCTGCTGCCACAAGAACGGCATTCTTATACAATGCACCGGCAACCTCGCTCATATCATTGTAGTTCATTACCTTAATAAAGAAATTTGCAATAGATATTGTACCGTCCTCATTAAGTGTCATCTTCACCGGTGAATCTGTAGCATTCATGTCATAGATTTTATAGTATTGTTCACCGGGAACTATTGCACCGCAAAGCCCGCCGACAACCATTTCAGCACTATTGCCATCCTCTGCTATATTCAATTTGATAACAGTCTGACCAAGTTGCTTGCCCATGAAAGAAGTGATATAGTAATAACTGTCCATGCCATATTGCGAACCGTCAAAGTAAGTAATATTCACATCAAACTCCGCGGGGAACTCAACACCCTGATAGTAAACATCAACAGCACCGGCCTTGAACTTATAGTCACCTGTCCAGTCAAATACAGGCTCTTCGGCACTCTCTTTTACAGCAGACATATTCTGGTAGAACACGACAGGTGTCTGGGCACTTGTAGCAAAATCAAGTACCTGAATGAAAAGGTCCTCTATTTTCACAGATCCGTCCTCATTGGGAGTGATAGTGAAGTTTGTTGCTGCGCCTGACGAGTTTGTCAACTGCAAGAATGTACCATCGCCATTCGACTTGAGGAATGCACAGCCATAATAACCATCAAGCGCTACAGTAGCTGTCCCGTCGGCATTAGGAGTAAGTTTCAGGCCTCCCTGGTTCACGCCATACAGGTCATAGCCAAAAAGCTGGTCAACATAGTACATACCGGTAGCCTCGTAATATGTAACATGCATGGGGAATTCTGCAGGCCATGAAGAGATGTCCTCGGTACCGGCCTTAATGATATCTGTAGCAGGGTTACCTACCTTCACATTCCATACACCGTCCCAGGTAAATGCCTGCGAACCGCCATCTGCACTCTTGAGAGTACCTGCGATATACCACTGGTGATACTCACCGTTAACATACAAAGAATCGGCAGTTTCATCCTTGGTCTTACCCATCTTGTCGCTTGCGAATGAGAAACCGTTGTAGAGAGTAAATGCACTCTCCGATTGGCTCTTAAACTCGATTGTTCCTTTCTTTGCAGGACCATACATAGGAGCGAAACGGATACCTTTAGCCTCATCGAGGTATGTATCATCATAAGCAATCGCCAAGGTATTGCCGTCAAATGTAGCAGGCAGCTCAATATTGTTGTAACCTTC
Source organism: Bacteroidaceae bacterium (assembly GCA_017398805.1). Classification (GTDB taxonomy): domain Bacteria; phylum Bacteroidota; class Bacteroidia; order Bacteroidales; family Bacteroidaceae; genus HGM04593. The sequence continues at coordinate 13,805 of JAFQEZ010000100.1, forward strand.
GATGGCAATTGTTGCCGTATATGCGAGGTTGTCGTCACCGTTCTTTGTAAGTGCAATTGAGAAATCAGTTGGAATTACAGAGCCCTCCATTGTATCGTATGCACCGCTACCGGCAGCAAAGTTCCAGTCGCCGCTGATATCGGCAACCTCAATTGTCTCAGCCTCAACAAGAGTCATCTTCACATTTGTGTACTTTGCGACGACAGTAGCCTTGGGTGACTGAAAATCTGAAATGGTAACCACAGTGAAGTCGGGAACAGTAATCTCCTTTGTCTCGGGGTTATAAGAGTAATAAACTGGGCCATAGCTCTCAACCTCCCATTCGCTTGTAGCGTCATTGAAGTAACCATAAGGGTTGTCACCGTTTATGTTCGCGAGATAAAGTCCATTCCACAATTGCGGATTATTCGGGTTAGTGACCTTCAGCATCTCTTTCTCTGTGCTGATTGCATTGATGTTCTGTTGGGTCTGGGAACCGGCAAAACCGACAATCTTGGCTATGTAATTGGCATCCTCAGAAATTGTAACATCCGACTCTGCGGGAAGCTGATTCTTGTAAGTCTCTCCGGCCTCTGTATACTCCACAGTAGCTGTAAACTTGTACTTACCGAAAAGGTCCGCTACAGAACTTACCTGTGCTGTGGCATTTATTGCCATAAAAAGCACAAGGCAAAATAACATAAGGTAGTTTTTCTTCATAAGATTCATTTTAAATAATAAATTGACAATCATTTTTAAATTGAATGGGCAAAAATATAAATAATTCCATATAAAACGAAAAAAATGTCGATTAATTATGACAATCAATCAACATTTTAACATCCGGCAAACATCCTGTCACTCAAGAGCCTCAAGAAATGCCTTCAGTACATCGCCGCTGCTCGGGCGCATAGCCTTGTATGTATGCAGCCTGCCCTCTTTATCATATATAAGGAAAAAGGGGATTCCTTTAACGTTCAATGCATTGCAGAGAGAGTTATCTCTATCGCGCAGTTGATTGCCGTGCATATTGAGATGAGACATCTTGTTTTTCCATGCATCCTTGTCGATATCGGTAGAAATGGAGAGAAAAACCACATCGCTGTTCTGCAACTCTTTCTCAAGTGCCTGCAGGTGAGGAACCTCCTTGCAACATGGCCCGCACCAGCTCGCCCAAAGGTCTACATATACATATTTGCCCTTGAACGAAGAGAACTCGACAAAATTGCCGTCAGCATCCTCAAGCACTACCCCTGAGGGGAAAGGTGAACCGACGATAGTTGCCTTGCGCTTCATGTACTCATTGATGTACTCATCGGAAAGGCCGTATATCTCTGTCACCTTCTCAAGTATCGACAATCCGCCTTCATAGTCGGCCGAATAGTCATGCCTGGAAAGGAATGAAGATATAAATTTCGACATCGCCATTTTGCGAACAGCCTCATTACGATAGCGGTTGTGCAGTATTTCAAGTTTGTCGATCAGGTTCTCGACATCAGCAGGCATTCCCTCAGCAATTATCCTGTATGCAGAGTAGAACAGCGGTGCATAGTCATTGTCAAGTGCCTTGTAATCCTGCTGCAACAGAGCGTCAAGTCCAAAACCGACTTCCGAAGCGTCGATATTCTGCGCACGTGGTATCGAGGCATATGCATCGTATGCAGCAGTATATGCCCACACTTTAATGAAACCGGAAGCAGGATCAGAGACCTTTTCGGCCGAAATCAATGAATCGGCCACATTGCCATACGAAGCAATCAAAACCTTCATTTCATCACTGCCCATACCGGGTTTTGTCCACAACATGCGCGCATTCGCAGCCACTGTAGCATTAAACGCTGAAAGAGCACGGTTATCGGGAGTATCGGACACAAAGAGTGCACGATCCTTTACTTCCACACCGCATTCCACACTCTTTGCATCGGATGCATATACAGTCGTCATCAACTGTGTATTATTATTGACAAGAACAATATCATAAAAACCGGTACCGGAAAAAGGTATATTGCCGACGTACAGGCCATCTTTCAGACGGAGAGCCGTACTTTTCGCCTCGCCATCCACACGTGGCTGGACATACACCTTTGCCTCACCCTCAAGAGCAGGAGTGAACGAGAGTTCGAAACGTGCACGCTGTGCATGCAACTGGAGTACCGAAACAAGCAAAAACAGCAAGATAGAGATAGTTTTCTTCATTATCCTTAATTATTTAAGCGGCAAAATTAGCAAAAAGTACAGCAATATCAAAAGAATCAATGCAAAAGTAACCCTCTTTAACAAAAGGGATAAAAAAACGTAAAAAACAGGCAAACAAAAAGATGCATCAGAATATGTTGTTATATTTGCAGTGTCTAACCATAAAATTTAAAGTATATGAAAAAACTCCTTACAATAATTCTTTGCACTGCTTTTGCATTCTCGTGCAATGCACAGGAGAAGAAAAGCACTGACGATGGCGGAAAGTGCATACACATAACTGCCGAAGAGTTCAACAAAAAGATTGACAACACAAATGACAAGGAGTGGAAATACCTTGGCAACAAACCTGCAATCGTTGATTTCTACGCCGATTGGTGCGGCCCCTGCAAGATGATAGCACCGGTTCTTGAAGAGATTGCCAAGGAGAGAAGCAAGGATATTGTCATTTACAAAGTGAACGTAGACGAGTACCCCGAATTGGCAAACCAGTTTGGAATAACCGGAATACCGGCATTGTTGTACATTCCGATGAAAGGCAACCCTGAACTGGTTACAGGATTCATGAAAAAGGAGGATATTGAGAAAAACATAAAGAATATCCTGAAAAAATAACAAACAATAGTCAATAAAACGACAAAGCGCCCCGCGGGGCGCTTTTATATTTTATACCGGCTTATAAAGGGAACTAAGGGTTCTAAGGATTGCTAAGGGAAACTAATGTTTGGCCTACGGTTTTCATCTTTCATCTTTCATCTTTCATCTTTCCACTTTGACAACACCGTCTAATCGCAACCCGCAGGGCGTGACTTAAACTCCTCCTCTGCCTGAGGGGAGGTGCCAGTTTACTGGCGGAGGGGTGGGAGTGCGACCTGCGACCTGTTGCTGCCGGTGCCGTCGAAGTTGCAAGAGCAACTTTCATCTTTCATCTTTCATCTTTGCCCTTTAACCGGCCCAACGTAAAAAGTTGAGGGGTAAAAAATAAATGTTTATTTTTACTGTCAATAAATTTCAAAGACTATGCAAAAAGACGGCTATTCCCTTCTGCTTCCCAGCGGTACACTTGATTATTTTGATGTTGTAAACGTTGTTGAGGACTCTACTCAAATAGTAATATACCTTGAAGAAAAGAATATC
>JAFQEZ010000101.1 GCA_017398805.1 Bacteroidaceae bacterium
ACAAGGTTTTTCAGTCCTTTGCTCTACCAACTGAGCTATGGCACCGTGGTTTTGCGTGTGCAAAGGTAGGGTAAAGTTTTTGTTTGTGCAAATAATTTGATAAAAATCTTCAAAAATTTCTCTATTCTATTTTTTTGTACTATCTTCGCAGCATCAATAGTGACGGAATGTAGCGCAGTTGGTAGCGCACTACGTTCGGGACGTAGGGGTCGGGCGTTCGAGTCGCCTCATTCCGACACAACAAAGGAGAGTTGCATGCAACTCTCCTTTGTTATTGTATATATCCCTTTTAAAAATATGTGGCGTTTGGGATTCTATTTGCCTTCATTGTCAATGAAGAACAATTTGCCGTCAAGCTTGACTCAGATTTGTTGTCTCGCCAGTATCTTGAGATGATCCGTTTGTATCTTCAACCTGTGTTTTTGCATCACTGCTGTCGGGTTCTACGGGTTCATTCTGTTTATCTTTGCCATTTTCTATTATCTCTTTGCCGGTCTTGTCTATTGATTTTAATTTGCCGTTTTCCATTACTTCGGCTTTCCCGTTATAGAAAGATGATTTTATTCCTTCGTATCTGCATGGGATAACTTCTTTTCCGCTCTTGTCTATGAAGCCCCATTTGCCATTATCCAGATCTCCAATACGCACTGCAGCCATGCCTTCGGAGAAATCAAATACTTTATCATACTTACATGGGATAACTTCTTTTCCATTCTTGTCAATGAATCCACATTTGTCATTCAATTGAACTTGTGCCAAACCTTCTGTGAATTCCCATGCGTTATCGTATTTGGGCTCAACTATCGGTGCTCCATTAGTATTGATGTAGGTCCATTTCCCATTCTGTTTGACAGGAGCAAATCCTTCGCTGAAGCGTCTTGCATCTTCGTAAATGAAAGAAATAGTCTCTTTGCCTTCTGCATTTATGAAACCACACACCATTTTACCGTCAGCCTCTTTTTCTGCAAGCATGAATCCTTCGGAAAACACGTCCATTGTAGCATATTCGCATGGCGCGATCTCTTTTCCATTTGTGTCTATGAATCCAAACTTTCCATCGTGTTTTACAACAGAGAACCCATCATAGAAAATGAATGGCTCGTCATACCCCCGTTTTGTAATGATTTGTTTCTCTTTATTGATTATCTCCCACTTTCCTCCTCTAATAACGGCATATACTCTGTCGTTTATAATCTTACCATGCATATCTGGAATTTCTGCAGAATCATATTTGCATTCAATCACAATTGTGCCGGTATTGTCTTCAAAACCCCAAAGCCCGTCTTTCTTAACCGGACTTAACGCATCGTTGACAGGTTGGAATACAGCAGGTTCTTTTTTCTTGCTGTTTACTTTGGTGTTTGCAATCTTGGGTTCATCGTTGCTTTCTCCCGGAATCAGGGCATATACAATAGCACCGGCAAGAACGATTATCGTCATGACAATATATACGATATTTGAAATCTTGTTATCCTCTTTTTCCTCCTCTTCCGGCATTATGTTTGCAGTGTTGTCGATATTGTCAGCCGGTTTCTCTATGTTTGGTTCTGTTTCAACAACCGGTGCCGGTGGACATACTGGTATAGGATCGATGACATCGGTGATGTGTACCAGAATTGCTGTATGGTTATCGTGGTTCTGTGCCGTTACATCAATAATCATCTTTACCTTATCTTCGGGACTCTTTACCCTTGGTGAGAAGATGTACTTGATATTCTCATCCTCCATCTGTTCAAGGATGCCGTCGGAGCATAGCATGAAGTAGTCGCCTGGCTTGATATCATGAGTGTGGTATATGTCGGCCCTTGGACGACGCTCCATGTTGGGCTGCATCGCGCGCGTGATGATGTTCTTCTGGTTTGAGTGCTTTGCTTCTTCGGGTGTGAGTTCACCAATCTTCACCAGGTCGTTCACGAGCGAGTGGTCATATGTCTGGAAAAGAATTTCGGTGTCAGCTGCATCTTTTCCCGGGCGTATATGGTAGACGCGGCTGTCTCCGATGTGTGCAATAGTTGCACCCTCGTCATGGAGCTTCAGGAAAGTCATGGTTGTGCCCATCTTCTTGGCAGCACCGTTGTCTTTGGTATCAAGCATGTCGAATGCATGGTTGAGTGCCGACTTGAACATTTCGTCGTCGAATTTGCCTTCCGTATCGGGGCATTTGTCCATGATATAACTGCTGAGTGCCTGGCATACTGTACCGCTGGCAACTTCTCCTGCCGAATGTCCGCCCATACCATCGCAGACAATGAAAAGGCGGTCGTTATCTTTTAATGTATCATGTTCGGGGAACATTGAGTCCTCCTGCTTTGGACGAGGACCTTGTTCTTTTATGCTGTATGCTTTAAGAGTGTATTTCATGACAAAACGGTTTTGAATTGGTTATTGTTGTCGTCAAGGGTGAACTTCAAGGATGCGTCGGGCAGGTCGATTAAATCACCGTCGCGGAGAATTACGCAGTCTCCGAACATAAGACGCTCCTTATTGATGAAAGTGGGGTTTACATTCTGCTTGTAAAGTGAGGCATAATGTACAATACCCTTGCCGGCTACTTCTTTTACTTCTATGACAAGATGCTCCCGGCTCATGCGGTTCTTTCCAGGGGTAGGAATCTGAATGTTCGTTATGCTGTTCCCCGGCCATGCACGTCCAACAATATTTTTGCCGATTATCAGCTTGCATGGTGAAGCCTGTGGAGCTCCAGTGATTGTGAGTGATCCGATGAGGCTGTTGCCATAATTGGTGTGCCCAGTGGCTTGGGTCTCGTTAAAATGGGTGCAGTCATTAAAGTCGCTCCTGCCACCCTGACCACCATATTGTGTGTGGTCGCCTTGGGGTTGTCTGTTGTTGTCTAATATTCTAAAATTACTCAACGCTGATGACTCCTTGCATACCGGGCAGGTTATGACTCTGCTGAAGTCTGTTATCTGCTGCTTGATAAGCAATATCTTACCGCAATGGGGGCATTTTATATTCATAGTTGCAGAACTTTGGGCTGTGATGTTTTAATATCAGGCATTAAAATCCATATCGACGTCATCCATGGTGTCAATATCGTCTTCAAGAGTGTTGTCATTCGCATAAAGATCCATGTTGCCGAGGCTGTCATCTGAGAGGTCGAAAATTTCGTCTTGAGATATGAAACCATCGTTATCAGTGTCGGCAATTGCATAATCAAAGTCACCGCCATCGCTGTCGAGATCAACAAGGACAACTTCTTGATCGCCAATCATGATTCCTCCAAGGTCTATGTCATATGTGTCATTGTGCTCCATGCCAAGTACTTCAATCTCGATGTCATCATCGACTTCAGGTTCAATGACATTTTCTGCTACAATGTCCTCTGTCTCAATCTCTGGTTCTGGCGTTGCTTCGGCTACAGGTTCCGGTGTGTCAATTTCAATGTCGGGTTCCTGTTCTGATGTTACCTCTGCCACATCGTTGCCGTTGTTGTAAACTCGGTCCTGGAAATCGCTTTTTTCTTCACTGCTCATAGCTTCCCACTCCTCGGCTGTGAAGGTGTTGTACAATTTACCGTTCCACTCGAAAACGCCGCCGGAACCCACCTCGGCACGTGCTGCGGAAAAAGCTTCACCGAACGACATTTCGTCATTTACTCCTGTAGCAGTCTTAACCTGCATGTTGTCATTTCCGGTGATGTCATCTGCCTGAACCTCCTCAAGGCCATATTCCTCGATAAGTTCTGCTTTTATTTCTTCCCTCAATTCCTCCTTGATTTCCTCTTTGAGCGCTTCACGCTCTTCGAGTTCCTGTATTTCTTCAAGTCGCTCATTGTTGTGGTCATTGATGAAGTTCTCAAGCTTTTGCAGATTGTCAACGTCCTCATCAGCAGCTTCAATGTTTGACTCTTCGATAAGGGGCTGAACCTCTTCCTGCACCGCCACGTCGTCGGTGGGGAAAACTTCAATTTCTTCGGCATCCTCTGTTACAACAACATTGTCTTCAGTAACAGGTTTTTCCTCTGTAGCCGGCTTTGGTTCCGGAGTCTCATCTGTTCCATTGAAACGGTCCTTTATTTCAGATATAACACCGTCGAGTTCTCCTGTAGCTGCGTATGCCGCACCACCGGCTACTGCTGCACCCATTACACCGCCTGTTACAAAACTACCTACTTTTGAACCGCCATTCTTTACGTTGATATTCAAATTTACCTTTTCGTTACTCATAGTTGTAATTTTTTATTTGTCGTTTTTTGTTCTTTCTGATGCAAATGTACTTTCTTGTGGTCATGAGTGCAAGAAATCTTCCGGTTTCAGTACGAAATGTATGGTTTTAAGTATGAAATTGCCGTTTTAAGTGATTTCTTCTCTTTTACTCGGTTTTGAATTTCCCTTTACAATAAGGACAGTTCTTGTTCTGCTTGAGGATTCTGAATGGCTGGAATCCTACAAAGTGCTTGCATCCGGGATTTGGACAAGTGTAGTTGTCGATGAGCCAGTCTTTTATCTCTTCCTTCTTTGTTGAGCTCTTGTCGGTGATGGTCTTATAAAAACCATAGAACATGGCGCATGCACCAAGACCGATAAATATGAATGTTGACTCTTTAGGCAAACCGATACTTGGCGCTATTATACCAACAAAGGAGCCGATCATTGAAAATGGTAAGTAGAGGCTTTTAATGATGTTTGTCCTCTTCTGCTCTTTTTCGATCTGTTTTAGCCTTGACTGATATTCGTTCCACACCTTCTCAAGATGTGTGATGCTGTATACCTCTGATTGAGATGGCTCTGGCGGGGTTACAACCTTTTCGAACATGGCCTTTGACGCCTTGAGGATTTCGCTGATACCGATAGGGAACTTGTCTCTTCCCAGTGATATTGTGCTGTTTTCTCTGACGTTCTTTGACATGACTTCGTTGTTGCCTACGTATGTCACGTTCTCTTCTTTCATGTTGGTAAGCCTGATGTTGCCTGTTGCATCGATATCAAGTTTGCAGTGTGCCATGTTGTTCACGGGTATGCAGCGGCTGACACTGTTGGGTACGGAACCGGCCCCACCGATAGTTGCAACCTTTATACCATCGGCCGCTTTTATTGCAAGCATAAGGCGGTTGTTTCCGGGTTCACGCCCGATGAGGATTGTCTTGTTGTGTAAAATTTTCATGGTTATATGTGATTATTCATTGTTCTTTTTTCTCTTTTCTCTTTTCTGCCATGGCTGCGGCTGGTATACAGAAAAGTTCCCTGAGTTTCTTGAGGGCCTCTTTTGAGATACTCAGCGCAAAAGCGAAATTCTCGCAATCACTGAGGACAAGCTGCTGTTTGCTTAGGCTTATCCTGTAGATGTAGTTGTGGTTGATTATATGCTTCTTGCCTATGCGAACAAACATGGTGGCCCTCTCCTTGAGGTTGTCGCTAAGGAGTTTCTGCATACCGGTGAGGTTCGTTCCTACAACACACTTGAGCTTATTGGCGGTGATGATGTTTGTGTAGTTGCCGTCTGCCTCAAAATAGACGATCTTTGATGTGTCTATTTTGTGGAACTCATCTCTGGAGTTCAAGTGAAGATATAAGTTTTTCATATCAAGTCTGTTGTGTGTTCATGTGCGATTAACAAAGGTACGTTTTTTTATATAAAAACACCAATTTTATAAAAATAAATGTGTGATAAAGTTGTGCTTTTGCTTTTTGTAATGTGTACCGTGTCAATGCAAAGTGCTCTTTTTTGTGGTGACTTATGGGAGGTTCTATAAATTAGGCAAAGAAAAATTGATTGCTAATTTATAGAACCTCCCTTATGATGCCGAATGGCAAAAAATGCCTATCTTTGCAGTCCAAAGACAGATTCAGGTATGGTATCGATAGATGGATTGACAGTTGAGTTCGGAGGTACAACGCTTTTCAGCGATGTCTCATTCGTGATAAATGAGAAAGACCGCATAGCGCTCATGGGCAAGAATGGGGCAGGAAAGAGCACCTTGCTCAAGATTCTTGCGGGTGTACGTACAGCTACACGCGGTACGGTCTCTGCGCCAAAGGATACGGTGATCGCATATTTGCCGCAGCACCTTATGACCGAGGATGGGCGCACTGTTTTCGAGGAGGCATCGCAGGCCTTTGCACATCTCTATGAGATGGAGGCAGAGCTCGACCGCCTTAACAATGAGCTTGCGACACGTACCGACTATGAGAGCGACGAGTATATGTCGCTCATTGAGGAGGTGGCGACAAAGAGCGAGAAGTTCTATGCCATCGATATGACGCACTTTGAGGAGGATGTTGAGAAGACTCTTCTTGGCCTTGGTTTCGAGCGCAGTGACTTCGGGCGCCAGACAAGTGAGTTCTCGGGTGGCTGGCGCATGCGTATTGAACTTGCAAAGATGCTGTTGCGCAACCCTGATGTGCTGTTGCTTGATGAGCCTACCAATCACCTTGACATAGAGTCCATCGGATGGCTCGAGGAGTTCCTGATAAACAACGGCAAAGCTGTGGTTGTAATCAGTCACGACCGTAAGTTCGTGGATAATATAACCACACGCACCATTGAGGTGACTATGGGACGCATATATGACTACAAGGTCAACTACTCGCAGTATCTTGTGCTGCGTGCCGATCGCCGTCAGCAGCAGATGAAGCAGTGGGAGGAGCAGCAGAAGATGATACAGGAGACAAAGGATTTCATTGAGCGCTTCAAGGGTACATATTCAAAGACCCTGCAGGTGCAGAGCCGCGTGAAGATGCTTGAGAAGCTGGAAATCATCGAAGTTGACGAGGAGGATACATCGGCTCTCAGGCTCAAATTCCCTCCTTCGCCACGATCAGGACAGTATCCTGTGATAATGGAAGGAGTGGGCAAGGCTTTCGGCGAGAAGAGAATATTCTCAGGCGCGACGCTTACCGTGGAACGCGGTAACAAGATTGCTTTCGTGGGCCGCAACGGTGAGGGCAAGTCTACGCTTGTAAAGTGTATTATGAAGGAACTTGAGCATGAGGGCAGTCTGCAGCTTGGGCATAATGTGCAGATCGGTTACTTTGCGCAGAATCAGGCTTCGCTTCTTGATGAGGAACTGACGGTGTTCCAGACAATCGATGATGTTGCCAAAGGCGATATCCGTAATAAGATACGCGACTTGCTGGGTGCATTCATGTTCGGCGGTGAGGCCAGTGCAAAGAAGGTGAAGGTGCTGTCGGGCGGTGAGCGCACACGTCTGGCGCTTATGAAACTGTTGCTTGAGCCGGTAAACCTGCTCATCCTTGACGAGCCAACGAACCACCTCGACCTAAAGACAAAGGATATCCTCAAGCAGGCGTTGCAGGATTTTGACGGCACGCTCATTTGCGTGAGCCATGACCGTGACTTCCTTGACGGGCTTGTTACCAAGGTCTACGAGTTCGGACATGGTAAGGTGCGGGAGCATCTGTGCGGTGTATATGAGTTCCTTGCGAACAAAAAGATGGAGGAACTCCAGGAGTTGGAGAGGAAATAAAGAGAGATGTGCTTGCCGCGGCAAGCACATCTCTCTTTATTGTCGGTATTTGTATCAATACAGTGCCTCGTACTCCTTGGCTATCCTGTTCCAGGTGTAATGTTCCTGTGCCAGTTCGCTCATCAATGCACCGTCGAGGTCGTCTCTTTTCATCAGTTCCATGAGTTCGTCGGCATTATTGTAGTAATATGCCTTGTCGAATGTGGTCTCACGGTTATATACAACGTCAAACGATAGTATCGGACGCCCGAAGAACATGGCCTCTACCAGTGAAGGGTTTGTTCCGCCGGCGCAGTGTCCGTGGATGTAATACTTGGCATTCTTGCGCAGGGTGTAGAGAATCTCCAGGTCGTATATGCTGTTGAGCAACAGAATGTTGTCGTATTTGTCCTTATACTCTTCCTTGAGCTTCAGGCTGTATCCATTGCGGTTCCAGTTGCCGATAAATACAAGCTTCTCCCCGTTCTTTGCAAATGCCTCAAGTGTCATGTGGCAGTTGTTCTCGGGCTCGATACGGCATACACTCATGGAGAAGCCGTGTTCCGTGAGGCCATATTGCTCCAATATGTTCTTCTCCTTTTCGCGACTGATGTCAACAAGAGCGTGGTTGCCGCCGTATGCGATAAGTGTTGTCTCAACATTGTATTCTTTTCTGGCATAATCCTGAATGCCCTTGTTGTCCGTAATGACAATGTCGGCAAAACGGACGGCAAGTTTTTCGGACATCTTCAGATATTTGCGCACCCAGTTTTTCCATTTGGCTCTGCGGTACTCGAGTCCGTCAATGTTTACAATGAGTTTCTTGCGGCAGAACAGTTTGAATACGGGAAGGAATATGCATCCCGAGACGCCAAGTACAAGAACCGCATCATATCTTCTCATGCATCGCATCATTGATATGATGTCATATGGAATGCTTTGTGCACCGTTGGCACGCATAGGCACATATTTCAAACGTGCGCCTTTGTACTCTTTAGGGCCGTCGGGCAAGTCCTTGCTACTGCAGAATACGGTGTAGCGAATATCATCGGAGCAATTGTCCCCGATAATATTCTCGACCAATGTCTCGAACCCACCATATTTTGCCGGAACTCCTTGTGTCCCGATTATAGCAACGTTTTTCATCAATAATATTACGGCCTTTTTTCAAGGACCTTGCCAATCTGCTCAATCATGCACTCTCTGCTATACTTTTTTGAGCATTTCTGTGCATTATTTGACAAAGATATAAATAATTCCTTGTCTGTTAAAATATCTTTAATGGTTTCTTTGATTTTTTCCCTGTTTTGCACATCAATTCTGTAACCGTTCTTTCCATCCTCTATCATTTCTGCAATTCCGCCCACTGTGGGCACTATCACCGGCAGGCCGGCAGTCATTGCCTCAAGTGCTGTGAGGCCAAAGGTTTCGATGAACCTATGCCTGTCGGACAAGTTAAGGACTAAAGATGCTTTGTTGTAGAAGGGGACAACATCCTCTTGTCGTGGGTATACGGTCAGATTCTGTGGGACTGTAAGGTCTTTTGTTTTCCAATAAGCTGCAATGTTCTCTTCACTCTCGTTCAACACCAGTTCAAAGTTGAATTCCGGCAATTCTTTTGCAATGGCAATGAATTCATCGGTACCTTTGTACTCCTTCAGCGACCCCAGCATCAATACGCGTTTTTGCATAAAGGCATTTTCGCAATCCGGTATTATTCTGCCGGTGAACTTCTCCTGCAGCGCATTGGGTATTATGTGGACCCTCTTCTTGCGCCTGATAAACTTGCGCTGGTATGCCGAGACGCATATTACATCACTTGCAATCAACTGCATCACCTTAGCCAGAATGCGGTACGCAGTGCTTTTGGCTTTTGCATTTTCGTGGTAATGGTAGATGACACGCTTGCCCGCCAGGCGTCCACCTAAGGCTGCGCCCACCGGCAATATTGTGTTTATGTATATTACAGTGTCCTTTTTGAAAATGTATCCAAGAGCAATGAAAAAGACCTGCAATTGTACCCAAGCGTACCGCATTGTCCTTATGCAAACATTGCGCGAGAACTTGTAATTGTATTGCCTCATGTGCAGGTTCTCTTGCCCCTTCAACTCGTCAAGGACACCGCCTCGCGAGGTTATAAGGTCAACATTATGCCCCTTCCCGATGAGTCCGTTGACTACAGTCTTCAGCACCTTAGGGCTTCCGCTGTAGTCATTGAAAAGGTGGAAACATGCTATTCTCATTTTTTGTGTTTATTTATATGTTTTGTTTTACCCCTCAGTCACTTTGTGACAGCTCCCCTACAGAGGAGCAATTTTTTGTTGTAGCCTTTAAATTCCTCCCCTGTAGGGGAGGTGCCATAGGCGGAGTGGTACAAGTGGTGGAGTGAGTTCTTTGTCTCTTCAGCTTGGAGTGGTACGATTAGGGAAGTAGTTTTTTTATTGCAGTATTTGTTATACCCCCTCCGCTTCGCTCGTCCCCCTATAGAGGGACAATTTTTATGGTATTCGTTTTTTAATTCCTCCCCCTGTAGGGGAGGTGGCCTTCAGGCCGGAGGGGTATTATATGTTTGATAATGAATGTTTTCTTATAGTTTCAATAACTTGTTCTGTTGAATACCAGATTTCTTTGTTTTCAAATCTAATAATTGTTATTCCTTGGGATTTTAAGAATTCTTCTCTTCGTTCGTCATTGAATTGTCCGGAAACAGTATAATGCTCGCTACCGTCAAGTTCAATGCATAATTTAATTTCCGGGCAATAGAAATCAAGTATAAAGTTTCCTATGGAAAATTGCCTTCTCCATCTTTTCCCCTCAATTTGTTTAGCCTTCAACATTTTCCATAAGACTGCTTCTGCAGATGTTGAATTTGAACGAAGCTCCTTCCTCTTCTCTTTGAGCTCTTTTTGGTTGTACAAGGGATTGTATTTCTTGGTGTTCATGTTGAGTATTACTCCTCAGTCCTTTACGGACAGCTCCCCTACAGAGGAGCAATTTTTGTTGTAGCCTTTAAATCCTCCCCTATAGGGGAGGTGCCACAGGCGGAGGGGTATTGTTCAAATTATATTATATCAGTTTTTCCAGCAAGTTACTCCATAGCGCAAACGGAGTTGCTGCTTTGCCGGTCACTTTGCCACCCTCGCGCATTGTAAAACGCGAGATAATTTCTATCAGGTATAGTCTGTATACCCCCTTGTCAATCCATGCCCCCTCTTTGCTTGCCATGAATGCCATAATGTCATCGACTCCCCATTTCTTCTCGAAAACAGCAGTCTGAGTAAAAAAGTGGTAGCGGTCGAGCCCCGGTGGGTAACTTTTGGCTGCATATTCAAAGTCAAATACAAAAAGTCTGTTTTTTTCAACGAACATGTTCCATGGAGTGAAGTCTCCATGGTAAGCTGAGAACTCCACTTCGTGCCCACAATATTCCTGCCTGATTTTGGCAACAGCATCTGATATCGGCTCTTTCTCCATGTTGTCGGGCAACCACTCAATATGCTCTTCAAAAGCAAGCAAGGTCTTGTAGTAGTCGCTGTTTTCAAAAAGCACCTTCTGCTTGGTATTGCAATGCAGCTGATCAAGGAAATCTTTGTGTAGCTTACCCCATTTATGGATTATAGTCGATGATGCGCTCTTTGCAGTGCTTTGCACGAATATGTGAATACCGCTCTTCAAGGTTCCGCAGTAAAGTGTCTTGGGAATATCTATTACTCCTTTCCTTTCCAGCCACTTGAGCATTTCGCCCTCTTTGACAAAAAGTTCCTTGATGTCGTTGCTCTCGCTCAACTTGCAGTAGCCCAATATGCGTTTGCCGCATGTCAACTGCATCGTAATCTTGCGATGAACACTGGGTGTACCCTCGAAGATGCTGAATTCAATCTCATTTACTTCAAATACCTTGCAAAGCAAAGTGTGAAGTTCCTCTTTCAATGAACAGCGCATATGTTCTGCATGTATGGCCTTGCGCACCGGCGGCAACCAGTGCAGCAATGGTAGCAGATCCTTCAGCATCTTGCCCTTTATGCCGCTTGGCTGGTACAGGTTCATGGCCGTGCGCATGCTCCGCACCGGCATAATCCAGTATTTGCCGTCTGCATTGCCAAAGCGGTAGAATTTCTCTCCGCCTGTGAGGTCAAGGATTTTATCAAGTGCGGTCATTGAGATGTCGGTTTAGACATAAGAACATAAGTACATAAGTTTAATATTGTGTATTTGTATGGAACTTTTCAACAATTTCATTCAGTTCCTTAATATCCATAAGTGCCTTTCTTTTGTTCTTTTAACTTCGTTGAACCTGCTTCCGCTCGCTTTGTGTGTAAGTAAACTTTCACACACTCGCTTACTTGCAGCTTTGTACTTCTGTCTTAAATAAATTTTATTCTCTTCTTCAGCAAATCCCTGTACTCAATGCCACGGGATTCCCAAAGGAACTGCTCACCTGCATTTTTGGCCTTATGTCCAAGGCGCTCGCGTTCCTCCTTGCAGGTGAGGCGCTGCATTGCTGTGGACATATTGGTAATTACCTCTTCGCGCCCAGTGCGCGGAATGATTACTGCATACTCATTGGAGAAGTAGCGCGTATAACCGGTAGTGTCGATACAGATGAGTGGCTTGCCCATGGCCATGGAGTCAAACGAGACTGTGACGGCCCCCTCCTTCAGCGAGGCATTCACAACCACATCGGCAGCTGCAAGCAGCCTGTAATACTGCTCCATTGAAACATTGCCTGTGAAAGTGACCTGTTCCTGAATCTTCAATCTTTTGACAATTTCCGTCAACCTTGCCTTGTCGCTCCCCTTGCCAACAATTGTAAGGTGCATACGCTTATCATCCTTTGCCGCGCGAGCAAAGCTCTTGATAACAAGGTCGAATCCTCTCCATGCATCAAGGCGGCCCACGGTAATGAACTCTATTCTGTTGCTGTCTTTGCTTTGCGCTATTTGTGCATGCTCGCTCTTCTCAACGGCAACATCAGTAAAAAGCACGCTTTTATCGCGATATTTAGCCGGTAGCAGCTCGCGTGTTATTTCGGTCTTGCAAAGTATCAGATCGGCATTCCTGCAACGCTTTTTCAGTCCATAATTCAATGGCAACATCTTTATTGCAGTACGGCGCATCCACTCAATTAGGCGGCTTTTGCGTGTGTAGTGCCTGCTGTATTCTGCCGGTATTGTCTCAAGGCCGCCGACCGGACCCCACACAAAGAACTGCTTTTGTCCATATGAACTAACCTTCCACAGCACGTTGCCGTATGTAAGGTGATGGAAAATTTTTATCTCGTTATCCTGCATGGTGCGCTTGACAATTCTGTTTGTGCAGTATTGCCAGATATTGTAATATGTGCGCACACCACGCAGTCCCTTTTTCCAGAACCTTGCCCATTTAGGCAGGTCGAAGTAGAGGAAATGTATTCCCGCAAATTCGGGGTGCACAGCTATCCATGGCTCAATGGTGCCGCGGTTGCTCTCGCGTGTAAGCACCCACAGTTCAAAGTGCTTCGACATCTCGAGCACCCAATGCCACCCGACACCAATCTCGCTGCCGAGTCCCGGCTCGCAAGCGTATGCAGAGACGAAGATTTTTAGTTTATCAGTTGCGGACATTGATTATCTGTATTTGATAGTCCTGTATAGCCACATTCCCCATTTTGCAAACGGACTGACTAAATTAGAAATAATAGAAAATGTTCGTGGATTTTTAATGGCAAAGTCAACAATTATATGATGTTTAATATCTATGTTTGAAATATTCTTTACGATTTGTTCTGTCTTGTTGTTGTAACTATCATAAAAGAAAAGCTGAATTCAACTTGCAAATGCAACAGAATTCTGATTAATAATTTGTTTAAATTTTTCGTTTGGCGTGAGGTATCCAAGTCTTTTACGAGGTCGATTATTGAGTTTATTTTCAATCCACTTAATCTGTTTGTTGGTTACT
>JAFQEZ010000102.1 GCA_017398805.1 Bacteroidaceae bacterium
GGGATGTAGATTTCTCTTGCACCCTCGGGCGAGTCGGGATTGTAGCGTGTGTAGTTAGGTCGTCCTGTCGCCTCATCGAGTTTCACATACGATGAGAAGAGTTCGCCATCCTTACGCTGCATATCCTCCACGAAGATTGCCTTGCCTGCATTGAGGTCTTCAATCTGCTGCTTGGTAAGCTCCACACCACCGAGGGCGGTGCGGTTGAAGATGCGGTCGTTCTCGAAGATGAAGTCGATACCTCTACGCTCGGCACTCACCTGAATGTGGGCGTTGAACTCGTTGCCCGACTTGGCGGTCATACCCTCGATATAGACCTTCTTGCCCTCACGCAGGTCGTTCTTCTCCTGGTCGGTGAGCTGAACGCCCTTGACCTCATTAGGGATATAGACATTCTCGGCACGCATAGCCACCACCTCGTTGGTGAGCTTGTCAAGGCTGATGAACGAAGGGATACGCTCACCGTTGCGTCCGTTCAGCTCTACCACTCGTCCCATATTGCCTGTTTCGAGCAGGTTCTTTCTATCCTCATCGGAGAATACATGTCCGAAGTAAGGACGCTCCAATTCGGGTTGCTTGCGGATACCGTGGATGGCGAGTACCACCTCACCTGTATTGGACTGCTGCAACGACAGGCGTGCATCGGTACGCAGTACGGCAGAGCCGAAGTTCATGGTGATAGGTACAAGCTGGTTGGTCTTGTAGCCTTTGAGCATCGAGTCGAGCAATCCCTTCTCCTGAAGGTAGTCGCGTGAGATACCGAAGTTCTTCAACTGATCCCAGTTAATCATTGACTCGTTGTAACGATACTGATTGTTCTGCTGCTGGTCGTTAGCTTCAACGACGGGCTGCTGGGTTTGATTTTTCTTTGCCATTTCTTCTTGATTTTGATTGTTAATACTTTGTTCTGTTTGGTTTTTGGGAGTTATCTCGTACTTCTTGAGAAATTCCTCCACTGCATTTGTCTTTTTACCTGCGGCAAGGTCTTCGATGGCCTGCTTGACTTCGGGTTTGTCAAACTCCTCCTCCTTCATCGTGAAAAGACCGAAATGTGTCGGGTCTTTCAACTGACTCCAGAAGTTCTTGAGGAAGTTCTCGAAGAAGGTCGCATAGCGGTCAATCTTGAGAAAGGAGTTCTGATGCTCCTTGTCGGCCGGCACGGTGGAATACTTGCCGTTTTTGTTGATGTCGGAAACTGCTTGGAGTAGCAGTTCCATTTTGTCTAAAACCAGCACGATGTCGCTCATCTGCGGGTTCTCGGTGACTTGTGGTTTTTTGGGTTCGTCCCTTACATTTTTCTTTGCCATAACTGTGAGTTTTTAGCGTTAATAACTATTGTTGTCACCGCAAATATATATAGCAAAATTTGATAAAACATTGACATTAAAGTCGTTAGACTACACAAGTCATAAGGTGTCATCACTTGTCATAGCAGGCACGAAAGCGAAGGCACAAAAAGGGGCAAAAACGAGGGAAAATGAAGGGGACACACACCGCACGGGAACGAGGGTGAAAAGAGCAAAAATGCGGTCAAAAAAGTGTGCGAGAAATGGCGGTTGTACGACCGAAAAAAGATAACTTCTGTAATATGCAGAGTTGAGAGCTGAGCTGCTTTAGTCCCCACTTAAAAATCAGATGCTAAAAAGATGGCGGTAGTTGATAGACCTTATAGAAGAATATAGAGATGGCGGTTAGATTGAGAATAGAGATGCGGCATATCTTACCGCAATGGTTTATTGACCTGTTGTACTATGCGTCGTAGGTCGCTTCGCTTGCTAAGTCCCAACCTCTGTCTCAACTCGGACGGCGATACCGGAGCGTTTTTTGGGGTGAAAAATTATCGCAGAGAATTTTTTGCCTCAAAACCCTCGGCCTGAACGTGGAGGTATTGTCCCTCCGAGTTAACTTCTTGAAGGGACTTTGCAAGTGAAGCGGGATTTTCACGCTATGCTGTTCATAGAAGAATATAGAATAAAGTACTATGAAAGTGAAATTCTCAATCAGAATCAATTTAAGACATCATTATATTAGGTATATTAGCGGAGCAGAATTGCAATAAAAGAACTTTGTTCACTCATTGATGCTTGTTCATTTTAATGAACATACCAAAATAATGAACAAAATATTTTGCCGAGCTGATGTTGTTCAATATAATGCCTATGTTCAATACGATTGAACAAGACCTATTTATTGAATACACAAACTTGGATTGGTATTTGAACCAAATGCTTATTAAAAAACTTTTTTATAAAAAGATTTTTCTATAAAAAGAACTTTATATAAGGATAAAGTGCTATCTTTGCAGTGATATTACTTATAACAACAATATAGTTTACAGTTATGTGCATATCAAACAAGATTGGTCCTCCGGTAGAAGGTGAAGATTTCTTCGGCAGAGAGAAAGAGATTCGTAAGGCAAACAGATTGCTTGACAGCAACCACTCGTTGCTATTGTCAGCACCTCGCCGCATTGGAAAATCATCGTTGGCAAAACGATTGATTGAGGAGAAGAAACAGCAAGGTTGGAAATGTGTCTATATAGACCTTGAGGAGACCACTACTGAAGAGGGATTCCTTCGTTTGGTTATTGAAGCTTTCAAAGAAAATGGTATTTGGAAGCAATTAGCGGAGGGTATGTCAAAAGGGTTAGTATCTGTTCTCGATAGAATAGAGAAAATATCTTTAGGACCAGTTGATCTCAATATAGGAAAGCGAGAAGAACAGGAGGATTTATATAAGAATTTGAAGGAGCTGATAAAACACGATGAAGATACCTTTATCGTTGTGGACGAATTGACTCTTTTTCTTGGCATTCTGAATAAGAGTGAGAACGGAGCAGAAAAAGTTGCCTTTATCCTCAATTGGCTCAGAAGTCTCAGACAAGTGAGCAAGACAAATGTGCGATGGCTCTTCTGTGGTTCAGTTGGTCTGAGAAACTTTACCTCTGCGATGAA
The DNA here is from genome assembly GCA_017398805.1 of Bacteroidaceae bacterium. Lineage (GTDB taxonomy): Bacteria > Bacteroidota > Bacteroidia > Bacteroidales > Bacteroidaceae > HGM04593. The sequence continues at coordinate 2,955 of JAFQEZ010000102.1, forward strand.
TCTTGGATATACCATCAATGACCTGATGGAATTTGGATTAGGAGAACTATCACGTGAAGAGGCCGAAGGTCTTTTGTCGGGGTTGTGTAAATCTGAAGATATGGAAATGGGTGAAGAACTTATCAATTACACATTGGATAAGTTGCATTGGAACATTCCATACTTCATTCAGGTTATATTCTCGAAGTTGGCAGAAGAGTACGAAGATGAAGTAACAAAAGAGAGCATAGATATTGCATACAATAAGCTCTGCTCCGAGAATTATCTCAGCACATGGTCTGAGCGTCTTTCGGAATATAGAGAGTTTGAAGTACCTGCTCGTCAAATATTGAAATCTCTCTCAACCCAACCTGCCGGTATGGAGCGTGATGCAATGCTTAACATTCTTATGACAGGTCAAGATGCTTCAAAGGTTGAAGAGATTGACTATTTGTTGAGTAAAGTGCTGGAGATGTTGGAAAATGACGGATATATTTTGAAGATGGATTCTATCAGAGCATTCCGTTCCCCTCTGCTTAGAGATTATTGGTTTAATAAATTTGTTCAGTAAATAGGATTTGATGCAAACAATATTGCCCATATTACACGAAACCTTGTTGTCTTATGATATTAAGACAAGGAAAGTTCTTGCCATCAATGAAGAGGCATACACATCTTTGAGTAACTATCTTTCCAAAGAGGATATTACAAAAACTGCTCAACCGAATCTCATTGTCGGTGAGTCCGGATGTGGTAAGACCTTTTTAATGAAAAGGTTGTATGCCTGTGTCAAGGAAAATATGGGTGACATCTTGTATCCTGTCGTTATAGAAGGTAAATCATTATTCTCTAACGATGATATCTGGAGCCAATGTGCTTTGTACTTAAATATAGAAGGTGGTAACGATTGTTTTGAAGCTATCCTAAAATGGCAAGAAACCAACTCAAAGCGTGTCGTGTTGTTTGTTGATAACATACAATATTACTTTGAGCGTACCGACAATACAGAGCAATATGGATTGAGGGGAAAACTGAATAGAGGCGGTGCTCCAATTATTATCGCTTCTTCCGAAATGGTACTGCCTGCATTTACCCAGTACGATGCAGCTTTCTTTGATGGCTTTAAGATAAATTATCTTAAGCCACTACCTGTTTCGGCTGTTGAAGAGATAACAAAAAGTGAATATGACATCAACCGTTTGGAAAAGATAATGGCGTATATGCCAAAGACCATTCGCTCAATGTTTATCGCAATTGGGATATTGGAGAAGTCAAATGATTCCGCAAAAGACCTTGCATTTCTTTCCGATTATTTTTTCTCTCACTATCAGGCAAAATATGAAACGACAAATATACAGACGCAAAGAATACTATCTGCTTTGTCGCAAACAGATTCAGGGCTTACCTTGCCCGAAATACGAGAGATAACAGGTCAAGATAATGGTAAAATCTCTCCCTATCTGAAGTTGATGGCAGACCAGAAACTGATAGATAAGGAGGCCAAGACACCAAGAGGTGGCATTTATTACATCATAGATCCACTCTTTAAATTGTGGCTACGCCATAATACCGTTCCCACACTTAGAATTAAAGATTAAAGCGGCATTATTGCGGAAATTCCGCAAAATCTGGGTTTTAATTCCTCATATAAGGATTTAATCTTTGATTCTTGTAGATTACACGAAATAAAAAAGCCAACTTAAGCCTGCAATTATACAGGCCTAAGTTGGCTTTATCATTTTAGGAGTCCAACATCCTATGTGTGTATGCTCCACCCGTGCATAGGATTCAGCAATACGGCAAACGATTGGTCGGGCTGTCCGTGATAGAGCAAGCCTCCCACAATTCCCGTTCTACCATTTGGATAAACCTGTCGGAATCCGAATGAGTGCGGAGCCGAGTCATAGTAGAGTTCAATCTCACACGGACAATTAGGGTTCTGTTCCCATTGTTTCAAACGGTCGATACACTTTTGTAGGGTGTCATTCTTGATTTCCTTTGCGTAGGCAACAGCCTTGTCATAACGCTCTTGACATAAAATCTTCATACTCGATATTTTTTAGGTTTATAATAAATCTTCATATACTCCAAAGCCGTAGCAATCGGCAATGTAAAAGTCTTCACTACTATTCTCTGCAAGTGACTTCATATCTTCCAGCGTGTCGCAATAGAAGAAAATGTCATCATCCTTTTCGGTATCGGAATCCATTCCGATGGCGA
>JAFQEZ010000103.1 GCA_017398805.1 Bacteroidaceae bacterium
GCGTCTTCTTTCTATATGGTTATTTCTTTATTTTCAGATTGTTCAGTGCATTCTGGGACTTCTTCGCATTGGCTCTCTTTGCTATCAGCGACCCACGCGGCATCACTTTCAGCGATGCAGCGCGTGACCAATCGCTGCAAAGTTCGCCTAAGCGTCTTCTTTCTATGTAGTCATTTCTTTATTTTCAGTTTGTTCAGTGCTTTCTGGTACTTCTTCGCATTGGCTCTCTTTGCTGTCAGCGACCCACGCGGCATCACTTTCAGCGATGCTGCGCGTGACCAATCGCTGCAAAGTTCGCCTAAGCGTCTTCTTTCTATGTAGTTATTTCTTTATTTTCAGTTTGTTCAGTGCATTCTGGTACTTCTTCGCATTGGCGTTGTGCTCGCTAAGGGTCTTGGCGAAGTTGTGTGTTCCCGAGAAATCCTCCTTTGCACACATGTAAAGGTAGTTGTGCTTTTCGTAGTTGAGCACGCTCTCGAGTGCCTGCTTGGTGGGGATGCGTATCGGGCCTGGTGGCAATCCATTGTATTTATACGTGTTGTATGGCGACTCGGTCTTAAGGTCTTCGTTCAATATACGCTTGCGTGTAGGGTCGCCCAATGCGAATTTGACGGTGGGGTCGGCCTGTAGCAACATTCCTTTTTTCAAGCGGTTTATGTATAGACCTGCGACTGTAGGCTGTTCGGCAACATTGTTTGTCTCCTCATCTACGATTGAAGCCAGTGTCGCAACTTGTTCCGGAGTCATCCCTAACTTTTCAGCCTTGGCTTTGCGCTCATCGTTCCAGAACTTTGTGTGCTCTTTCATCAACCTTATCATCAGCTTGTCGGGTTCAATATTCCAATAAACTTCGTAGGTCTCCGGAATGAATAATGAAGGGAAGTTCTCGACCGTGTAGCCTAATGCCATGATATATGCTTGGCTGTTTGTATACTCTTTGAGTTCTTCCGGTTCCATCATCAGCTGCTTGCATATGGTTTCTACGCATTCGTCTATGTTCCTAGTCGAAGGTACAGTGAGTTTGACAGGTGTTTGGGTGTTGCTGACAATGCGGTTGTATATATCCCTCATGGTGTCTCCGTTCTTTATCTGGAACTTTCCGCAATGGCTTTTGCTATCGAATTTGTTGTGTTCGGCGTATATGGCAAATGCTTTTCCGGCATCTTCTCCGGCGATCTCTTCGAGTTTTTTCTTTACACTCTCTGCGTTATCCTCTGGATATATGTAGATATATGTCCCGTCCGGAACATTGAATGTCTTTTTTTGTGTCAAAATATAGTCTTGCCCTACAGTGAAGTATACGGCTGTAGCAGCAGCTCCTAAGATAAATATAATTATAAGCGATGTGATAATAAGTGCTTTACTTGATATCTTTTTCATATTCTCTGTTTTGGAATGTGCTTTTGATGAGAATGCGAAGTTAACTTTTTTATGTTTATAAAACAAAGGATTTTGCCTTTCATGCTCTATGTTTAAATTTTAACGGTTAAAAATGACACATTTTGCATTATTATTGTTATATTTGCAAAATGAAATTATATGCGGTATTGTGCCGTGTTGAATGAAAAAAATATTAAGTTATGAATAAAGTTTCCAAAAGAGGCTTCTTGCCATTATTGTTGATGATGGTGCTTTTTGTGTCATCATGTACATCTTATAAGAAAGTACCATATTTGCAGAATAGCCGCGAGTATAACCAAGAGGTGGTTGAGGCTGCAATGTATGAGCCTGTTATTATGCCTCAGGACCTGTTGACAATTACAGTTGTCAACCCGAATGACCCTAGCTCGTCAATGGCATATAACCTTACTTCTCCTATGGATGTCAGTCAAACAGGGTATTTGACGTCTCAGCCAACACTGCAGAGCTATATTGTGGGTTCTGATGGAACTGTTTCAATCCCTTCTGTGGGCCGGGTTGCTGTAAGTGGACTTACTCTTCCCAAGGCCGAAAGCCTGATACGTGACAAGGTTCGTGGCAAATTCAGTGTCGAGCCTGTAGTTACGGTCCGTTTTGTAGATTTCAAGGTTTCTGTTCTCGGTGAAGTTGCAGCTCCCGGTTCTTATACAGTTAAGAATGGTAAGGTAAATATTTTCCAGGCTTTGGCTCTTGCGCGTGACCTTACAATCTATGGTATGCGCGAAAATGTGAAGATTATACGTGAGAACAGTGAGGGCAAGAAAGAGATTATTGAGATGAACCTGAATGATGCGAATATCCTGAACTCTCCTTATTACTATCTGCAGCAGAATGATGTTGTGTATGTGACACCGAATGAGTCTAAGGCCAAGAACTCAGATATCGGTTCTTCGACATCTCTTTGGTTCTCTGCGACATCAATCCTTATATCTTTGACATCACTTATGTATAATATCCTTAAATAATATCAGTATGCAGGAAAATGAATATTTGACACCGAACGCGGTTGAGGAAGAGGGTTTCAGCATTAGGAAACTGTTCTCATATTTCTTGGCGTATTGGAAACTGTTTTTGCTGTTTGTTGTAGTTGGTATCGGTGTTGCCTATTTCTATTTGCGCAATGCTGTGCCTCAGTACCAGGTGACTGCAAAAGTGCTTTTGCAGGATAGCGAGAAGGGTTCTGTGTCTTCGTCAGCCGACATGCTTGCCGATTTTGGATTCCAGGCACAGAATACTAATGTTGAGAATGAGATTGAGGTTATCAACTCCATGTCGGTGGTGCGTGGTGCAGTGTTCGATGCCGGCTTGTATGTCTCATATTCCGTACCGGGCTTTACAAACAAACCGCTCTACGCGAAAAATAGTCCTTTGAGAGTGGTATTCAATCCCGATTCAACAGGTCTCGTGCGTCAGGATTCTTTGGCAAAGTTGGATAAACCGTTGCTCGTGAAGTTTTCTCTTGACGGTGCCGGTGCAAAGGTGGTTTATAGCGTGGATGGTGTTGAAGACGAACTTGAAGATGCCCAGGAAACAACTCTGTCGCAATTCCCATTTACACTGAATACACCGGTAGGCGCTGTTGTTATTATGCGTAACGATGAGGTGAAAGAATCCTCGGGTGAACTTTTAGTTACAGTCTCACCTTTGGATGACGCTGCACGCCGATATATGTCGGCAATATCAGTTGCGCCGATATCAAAAACCTCATCTGTGGCAACACTCGCCATCAATACCCCGTTGCCCGATGAAGGCATCGATTTCCTTAATGCTGTAATCAATAGCTATAATTTTGTTACAAATGAGTCCAAGCGCGAGGTTGCCCGCCAGACAGAGGTGTTCATTATTGAACGTATCGACTCCTTGAGCAAGGAACTTCTGGCGATGGAGACCCGTTTGTCTGCATATAAGAAAGATAACCAACTCATATCACCTCAACTTGATGCGGCTGCAGTCAGCAAGAATAAGGAAGAGTATACCAAGAAACTCGAAGATCTTGATTTGACAATCAAATCTTCAAAATTCCTTAAGGATTTCGTGAATGACAAGAAGAATGATATGAAGGTCATTCCAACAACATTCGGTTTGACAGCCGACCCTTCATTGGTTGCTCTTATCAACGGTTATAATAAAGAGGTTGTTGCACGTAATGAGTTGATGATGTCATCTACCGAAGAGAATGCTTTGGTGAAGAATGCAACAGCGCGCGTTCGGCAGATGCAGTCCGATTTACGTATTGCAATCGAGGCGTTCGACAACTCTCTGAATGTCCAGCGCAATGCTGTTGCCTCCTTGGTGGACAGCTATACAAACCGTTACGAGATGTCCCCGGATATCGAGCGCGAACTCCTGACTATCGAGCGTGAGTGCAAAATCAAGTCCGATCTTTATGTCATGCTTTTGCAGAAGTACGAGGAGAATGCTTTGAGTCTTGCGGTTACAGCGAACAACCTCAGATGTATCGATGCTCCTATCTGTGTAGGCCAGGTGGCTCCCAACTCAAAGATGATATATCTGTTGGCTCTTTTCATTGCATTGGCAATTCCGGCAGTCATCATATATATAAGGGAGAGTATGCGTACTAAACTTTCTGTCAATGACGAGATTGCCAAGATGACTTCTGTTTCTAGCGTTGGAAGCATCCCGGTCAATGCTTCTTCCAAGAAAGGCGTTGCGGGCATTGTTGTGCAACGTAATAACAATGATGTAATGGCAGAAGCTTTCCGTTCTTTGCGTACGAACCTGCAGTTTGTGATGAAAAAGTCTACAGGTAAAGTCATAATGTTGACATCAACCACTTCGGGCGAAGGAAAGACGTTTATTTCGTCTAACCTTGCCATGAGTACCGCTGTACTTGGCAAAAAGGTTATTCTCATAGGTATGGACATTCGTCGTCCCCGTTTGGCCGAGATGTTCGGCTTTGATAAAGACCAGGAGGGCCTTACAAGTTATCTTGCGGCAGATGAGAACAATACTTCAATGCTTGATTCCCTTATTCATCCTTCGGGTGTCGATGAGAATCTTGATGTGCTCCCAGCCGGTATTGTCCCACCGAATCCCGCTGAGCTTCTCTCCCGTACTAATCTTGAAAAGGCGATAGAGTACCTTAAAGAAAAGTATGATTATATTATCCTTGACTCGGCTCCTGTCGGTCTTGTGTCCGATTCACTGATTGTCAGCAGGGTAGTTGATGTGTCGCTTTACGTTGTGCGTTATGACTATACCCAGAAGGCTGATATCGCTTACTTGAATGAGATTGTTGCAAGCGGCAAGCTTGAGAACGTCTCTATTATACTCAACGGTGAGGATTTTAAGAAGAAGATGTACGGCTACGTGCGTACAAGCAGAGGAAGCAATAAGTATTCGGGATACGGATACATGGCTGATAAATGATAAATGGACCTTGGTGTAGCAAGTATCCTATTTTGATACCTGATTTTATATTAAATTTTATATTAAACGACAATATTTCTATAAAAAATAGGTGAAAACATTGCTGTTTTAAGAAAAATGAAGTAATTTTGCAAACCGGAAAATGGATGTATGGTTTTAGAATCGAACTTATGAGTTTGTTGAAAGAAAAATACGCAAAGTATGATTTGCCGCAGCGCTTCATGGCGATGGGAGTATACCCTTATTTCCGTTGCATTGAGAGCGAACAGGACACGGAAGTGCTCATGAGTGGCAAGAAGGTGTTGATGTTCGGTTCAAACTCTTATATGGGTTTGACAAACCATCCGAGAATCAAAGAGGCTGCAATTGCGGCAACACGTAAATACGGTACCGGTTGTGCCGGTTCGCGTTTTCTTAACGGAACTCTCGACATACACTTGCAGCTGGAGAATGAGCTTGCACAGTTCGTTGGCAAGGACGAAGCGCTGGTGTACTCTACTGGCTTTCAGGTAAACTTGGGAGTCCTCTCCTGTATCACAGGTCGTAAGGATACCATAATTTGCGATGAGCTTGATCATGCCTCTATTGTTGATGGCCGCCGTCTTTCGTTCTCTACAGTACGCAAGTTCCGCCATAACGATATGGAGGGTCTTGAGAAAGAACTCCAAGCATGTGACCCTGCGACAATCAAGATGATTGTTGTTGACGGAGTCTTCAGTATGGAGGGAGATATTGCGAATCTGCCAGAGATTGTACGCTTGAAGAAAAAGTACAATGCAAGCATCTATGTTGACGAGGCACACGGTTTGGGTGTTCTTGGTCATCAGGGTAGAGGTACTGCAAACCACTTCGGCTTGACCGATGACGTTGACCTCTTGATGGGTACATTCAGCAAGTCTTTGGCAACCATTGGCGGCTTTGTAGCAGGTGATAAGGAAGTTATAAACTATGTACGCCACAATTCGCGCTCATACATGTTCAGCGCAAGCAATACTCCGGCGGCTACGGCAGCTGCACTCGAAGCATTGCATATCATTCAGGAAGAACCTGAAAGGCTTGAGAACCTGTGGAGCATGACCAACTATACATTGAAGAATTTCCGCGAGATAGGTTTCGAGATAGGCAATACATCAACCCCTATCATCCCAATCTACATTCGCGACACCGACAAGACATTCATGGTGACAAAGCTTTTGTGGGAGGCAGGCGTGTTTGTTAACCCTGTAGTTCCTCCGGCATGTTCGCCTCAGGATACCTTGATACGTTTCTCGCTCATGGCAACCCACACTAAGGAGCAGATAGACAGGGCAATAGAGATTATGGTACCAATCTTCAAGCAGTTGGAGATTATAAAGTAACAAAAATTAAAGTTTTCGGGGTGTAGCGCAGTTGGTAGCGCATCTGGTTTGGGACCAGGGGGTCGCAGGTTCGAATCCTGTCACCCCGACAACTTGAAAGTTTGTGCCGATGCAAGCGGTCGCGGTGCAGATGAAATATGATAAACCGTTATTCGGGGTGTAGCGCAGTTGGTAGCGCATCTGGTTTGGGACCAGGGGGTCGCAGGTTCGAATCCTGTCACCCCGACAAAAAATCTCTCAAAGAGTATACTCTTTGAGAGATTTTTTGTGGTTTATGTGCTGGGCTTTAAGGACTTTAAGGACTTTAAGGACTCTAAGGGTTCTAAGGGTACTAAGGGTACTAAGGTTTTTTCTTCTCTAACTACAATTTGTAAGCTTTCTGTCAAAACTTCTCGGGCTCACCTGCAAAAGTTGGGGGGATGATATAAAAATATTATCTTCGCATAGTTAAAATTTATACTATGCAAGACGAAAAAATACTATTGGAATTAGCCCGTTTGATATTGCCATCA
>JAFQEZ010000104.1 GCA_017398805.1 Bacteroidaceae bacterium
GTGGAATTTAACGGTGCCGGTTAAAGAGATTACCTCTGCTTGTCATTGCGCAATTGTCATCCCGACAGAGCGGAGCGACGAGGGATCTCTTTTTCATTACAACCGCAAATATTTTGTCAACCCACACCTTTTTGCTACTGACCCGGTAAACTCCTTTGAGTCTTTAGAGCCTTTAAGAGAAAACAAAAAAAACGAGGAAAGCACCTTTCCTCGTCTGTTGGCTGTGACTCGCTTGGGGCTCGAACCCAAGACCCCATCCTTAAAAGGGATGTGCTCTACCTGCTGAGCTAGCGAGTCTACCTATTTGCCGTTAAGCGAGTGCAAAGATAGGCACTTTTTTTGTATTTACAAACTTTTTTCAATCTTTTGTGATCAAGTTATCAACTTTCGGCAGTTGAAGCCTCCTCTTTTCCATCGGCAGAAGAGTCTCCGGCACTCTTTTCACGCTTGAATGTCGCTGTGCCGATGGCCTCACGCAAAGCGCCCTCCTCAGTGATATCGGTATAGTCCATTATTTCGTGATAACGTCTGATATAACCGAGCAGAAGGGTTGTAAGCGGCAAAGCCACAATCATACCCAGAACGCCAAGCAGATGCCCCCACACCGAGAGTGAAAGAAGAATGACTGCAGGGTTCAGGTTCATTCGTTTGCCCATTATGCGTGGTACGAGGATAAGATCCTGTATAAGCTGGACAATGGCAAGCACTATGAGCGCCGAAAGGAATATGACCCAGAAATCACCGCCTGTGTTCTCTGCCTTGATCATGGAGAGAAGAAGCATGGGCACGAGAGAAACGACCTGAAGATAGGGTACAAGGTTGAGTATTCCAATAAACATACCGAATGCTATCGCTGCCGGGAAATCTATTATGTAGAAGCCTATGGAAAAGAGCACACCCACACAGAATGCCACAAGCGCCTGGCCACGGAAATATTGGTTCATACCCTCTACAAGGTCGAGCCACAGTTTCATTGCCACCCCACGCCAACGTTTGGGTACATACGGTTGCCAAGACTCCGAAATACGTTCAAAGTCAAGCAGAATAAAGAAGAGATATAGCAGCACCACAAAAGAGGTGAAAAGAAATGAGATAACATCAACTGCTCCAAAAATCATACCTTTGAGCCTCTCTGCATCGAGCATAGATTCAATGTTATACCTGTTCACCATGTCAAGGAAGATCTCCATGATGGGCACCGGTATTGAACTGTTGGAAATCTCCTCGGCAATCAACGAATGCGTAACCGTGCCCAATGCACTCAGTTCCTTGAGTATTGAAGGTACAACAAGCATTATTATTCCGGTGGCTACGGCAGCCACAATAAGCAACGACAGCACAATCGCAAGTACTCTTATCCTCACCTTCAATCTATGTTGTACAAACCCCACCAACGGTTGCATAAGGTATGCCAGCAACCATGCAATCGCGAATGGAAGAAGCACGCTGCTTATGCTGTTGAGTATGAAGTATGATACGGCAAATACTGCAACAACCATCAATATGCGTAAAAAACGCCCTAAAGTAAGTTCATTCTGTCTCATAAACGTGTTACTCTTTTTCAACAGCCGTGTCACCATCCTCACCTCCTACAAGAAGGACAAACTCACCACGTGGTTCATTCTTGGTAAAATGTTCCGCAAGCGAAGCGAGAGTTCCTCGCAGACACTCCTCATGCAATTTGGAAATTTCACGCACAGCCGCTGCAGGACGTTCTGCACCGAACACCTCGGCAAGTTGAGTCAAAGTCTTGACTACACGATAAGGAGATTCATAGAAAACTATCGTGCGCTGCTCCTGTTTTAGAAAATTAAGACGTGTCTGACGGCCTTTTTTCTGAGGCAGGAAACCTTCGAACACAAATTTGTCGCAAGGAAGCCCCGAACTCACAAGAGCCGGCACAAAAGCCGTCGCTCCCGGAAGGCACTGCACCTCTACTCCACACTTGGCAGCCTCACGCACAAGCAGGAAGCCCGGGTCGGAGATACCGGGTGTTCCGGCATCGGAGATAAGAGCCACATGGTTCTGCGCATCCCTTATACGATCGACGAGCGAAGCCACCGTCTTATGCTCGTTGAACTTGTGATAGGAGTACATAGGCACCTGTATCTCAAGGTGTTTGAGCAACTTCGATGATGTACGGGTATCCTCGGCAAGCACAAAATCGGCCTCGCGCAAAAGACGTATCGCACGCAGGGTAATATCCTCAAGATTACCCACAGGAGTGGGCACAATATATAGCATTCCCATAATCTACAATCTATTTCTGTGCAAAATAAACATTTTTATGCCAAAGATGACCTATAAAAGAAGGGAAAAGTGAAACAAAGAGGAAAGAGAAAAGAGAAAAGATGAAAGATGAAAGTGGAAAGCTTGTGCAAGCGAGCGAAAGCCAAGTTTACTTGAGCTTTTACAGCGAGCGCAGCCAAGGTTCAAGCCCACAAAGTGGGGTTAAAGATGAAAGCCGCAGACTTCGGCAACACCGGCAGCAATTAGTCGCAGGTAGCACTCCCACCCCTCCGCCAGTAAACTGGCACCTCCCCTCAGGCAGGGGAGGAGTTTAAGTCACGCCCCGTGTGTTAAACGTAGGGGCAGACCGATGTGTCTGCCCTAAAAGTTGAAAGATAAAAACTTGTACAAGCGAGCGAAAGCCAAGGTTCAATTCCACAGAGTGGGGTTAAAGAGCAAAGTTGATTGAGATTCTTCGCTTTGCTCAAAATGAACAGCCTTGCGGTGTTTGTGCACTGTAGGGGCAGGTCTTGTGCCTGCCCTTTGCTCGCGGTTGCTTTGCGCGGTTTAAAAAGTGGCTAAGGGCTCTAAGGGCTACTAAGGACGCAGCAGGCGGAGGGGCGCTCTTTGCTCTTTTGGGGCGGACACGCCGGTACCGCCCCTACGGTGTTGTACTCTTTTGGGCACCCACAAGGGATGCCCCTACAGCATCTGTTATCTGTACTCTGTTCTCTGTCATCTGTTATCTGTACTCTGTTATCTGTACTCTGCTAACAACTTGAGGAAATCTGTTGATAACTTGGGTAAAATAAAAATTTGTTTTATCTCCCAAATGTATATCTTTGCAAAGATTGCCAGTTTGTTGCAATCTATGTAGAGATATGGATAAATAACTGAAAAACAACATACCAATGAACAGATTTTCCGATTATAACCAGATGGAGACTGCGCGAAGAGGGCGCATCGAGGTCATCTGTGGTTCAATGTTCTCGGGAAAGACCGAGGAACTCATCCGCCGACTGAAGAGAGCGGAATTTGCACGACAGAAAGTCGAGATATTCAAACCGGCACTCGACACGCGTTATTCGGTGGAGGAGGTTGTCTCACATGACAGCAACCATATCCTCTCAACCCCGATAGAGTCATCCACAAGCATTCTTTTGCTTGCAAACGACTGCGACGTGGTTGGCATAGACGAGGCACAGTTCTTTGACAATGACCTTATTGAGGTGTGCAACGAACTTGCACGTCGCGGTACAAGAGTAATCATCGCCGGCCTTGACATGGACTTCAAGTGCCAGCCCTTCGGCCCGATGCCATCACTGATGGCTATTGCTGACGAGGTAACAAAAGTGCATGCGATATGCATGAAATGCGGCAACCTGGCATATGTATCGCACCGTCTCGTGAGCGGAGACAAGCAGGTGCTGCTGGGTGAAAAGATGGAATACGAACCACTCTGCCGCGAGTGCTACCTTGAGGCATTGCGTGATCGTGAGGCCGCGGAGAATGCCGAGTCACAGCCTGAATAAGAAGCTGTTTAAGAGAATGAAGAGATACAAGAACCTTTTCATCGACCTCGACGACACACTGTACGATTTCTCTGCAGCATCGAGGGAGGCTTTCAAAGAGACATACGAACTACTTGAATACGGACGTTTCTTCGACTCATTCGATCACTACATGAGCATATACAAGCCATACAACCTTGAGATGTGGCATTTGTACGGCGAAGGCAAGATAACAAAGGAGGAGTTGAACAAGAGACGCTACAGCCACCCCCTTGAATGCGTGGGAGTGAAAGACCAGGCACTTGCCGACAGGTTCTGCAGGGAGGCGCTCAGCCGTATTCCCACAAAAGGTCCTCTGATGCCGGGAGCTGTGGAGTTGCTCGAGTATCTGCGCCCTAAGTACAGGCTGTTCATCCTGTCGAACGGATTCAAGGAGTTGCAGTCGCGCAAGATGTGCGCCGCAGGAATAGACGGCTATTTCGATGCGCTCATCCTGTCGGAAGATATTGGCGTGAACAAGCCTAACCGCGAACTGTATGAGCATGCATTGCAGAAAACAGATGCCACCATCGAAGAGAGCCTAATGATTGGAGACATGTTCGACACCGACATTGTAGGGGCTGCCAACATAGGCATGGACCAGTTATACTACAACCCTAAAGGCACAGACGGTCATCCGTTCAAGCCAACTTATGAAGTCAACCATTTGTTAGAGATAAAGAATATACTATAAACCCACAACACTATGAGCAGTACCGGACACTCATCTATTCTTATGATATACACCGGCGGCACTATCGGAATGATACAGAATGCCGAAACCGGAGCATTGGAGAGTTTCAACTTCGACCACCTGCTCAACCATGTGCCGGAGTTGAAGAGGTTGAACATCGACATCGACTCCATCACGTTTGACCCACCCATTGACTCATCGGACATGGAGCCTGAGATGTGGAGCCGAATAGTGACCATCATAGAAGAGGGATATGAGCGTTACGACGGTTTCGTGATACTGCATGGCACAGACACCATGGCATTCACTGCATCGGCACTCAGTTTCATGCTCGAGGACCTGATGAAGCCCGTAATATTGACCGGGAGCCAATTGCCGATAGGTGCACTGCGTACCGACGGCAAGGAGAACATCATCACGGCAATAGAGATTGCAGCCGCCAAGAATGCCGACGGCAACCCCATGGTGCCCGAGGTGTGCATATTCTTCCATGAGAAACTCATGCGCGGAAACCGATCGACAAAAATAAACTCCGAGAGTTTCGGAGCATTCGGGTCGAACAACTATCCCCTGCTTGCCATGGCCGGCACAGAGATACAGTTCTACACAAGGAACATAAGAAAATATGTTCCTGGACTGAAGCTGAAGGCACACCACGAATACAACAGTAACATCATCATCTTCTCGCTCTTCCCGGGCATGCAGAAGGAGGTTGTGGAGAAGGTGCTCAGTGCCAAGGAACTCAAGGGTATCATATTCCGCACATTCGGAGCAGGCAACGCTCCGCAAAAGAAGTGGCTAATAGATGCCCTCTCAAAAGCTACAGCCGAAGGCAAAATCATAATCAACATCACCCAATGCGCAGGCGGACGTGTACACATGGAGCGCTACGGAACCGGATTGCAACTGCAGGAGGCAGGCGTAATAAGCGGAAGGGACTCTACCGTGGAGGCAGCCCTTACCAAACTGATGTACCTGCTCGGCAAGAATCTGCCGACAGAGGAGGTACGCCGCCGCATGGAGATAAGTTTCGCAGGAGAGATTACGGTGTAATCAAGAGAACAGAGTACAGAGTACAGGTGAAAGGTGAAAGGTGAAAGATGACAGATGACAGATGACAGAGAACAGATGCTGTAGGGGCATCCCTTGTGGGTGCCCAAAAAGTGCAAAGTGCAAAGATGAAAGCTTGTGCAAGCGAGCGAAAGCCAAGTTTACTTGAGCTTTTACAGCGAGCGCAGCCAAGGTTCAAGCCCACAAAGTGGGGTTAAAGTGTGCAAGCGAGCGAAAGCCAAGTTTACTTGAGCTTTTACAGCGAGCGCAGCCAAGGTTCAAGCCCACAAAGTGGGGTTAAAGTCAAGGATCTAATGTTTGCATCTGTA
>JAFQEZ010000010.1 GCA_017398805.1 Bacteroidaceae bacterium
GATTTTTGGGTGCTGCGGGACTCCCTCAGTTACCCGCTTGCAAGCAACCGTGTAACCAGCGGTCAAACAATCCTCGCACTTTTTCCAAAAATCAAACAGGTTCAAGCTGTGGAATTTAACGGTGCCGGTTAAAGAGATTACTTCTGCTTGTCATTGCGACCTGTCAGGATTTTTTATTTGAAAAGACATTTCTGCAGGAAACAGAGGCCTTTAACAAGGGGATTGTTCTTTCAATAATACTATTTGATAAAAGTCTTTTTACCATCAATAATGTAAAGACCCTTTCCTGGTTTCTCTACCTTACGGCCTGTGAGGTCGTAAATACCTTTATAATTTGATTTTTCACCTTGCAGTTCTCCAATGCCTGTTGTCTCGCCATCCTCGAAACGGAAACCATAGAATACTGTCTTTGATGCTTCGGGAATGTGCAGGTATGCCTTGTTTGCGGCATTGGTGAACTCTTCTTTGTTGTCACCGCTTACTGCATTGTAGAATCCGACCTCCTTGTTGTCTTCGCCATCATCGGGAGTGGTATCGATGTTGGCAAGTACATAGTATTTTCCGCTCTCCTTGGTAACTGTCTGTTTGTACAGTGTGCCTGTGAAGATGTCTTCAACAACAGTGCGCGGTTCGTTGCAGAGCGCGAAATTATATATTCCGGCATCACCTCTGAGTACGACTGCTGTCTTTGCCGGGATTACACCGCTTGTAATCTCCTGCATGTTGAGCCATTTGTCATCAATAATTTCATTTGCCGTGTATGCTGTCACTCCATTAGGAACGGCAACAGGGTAGTTCAGGAACAGGGTAGAGTAGCCTACGCTGCTGATGTTCACCAAGTGGTTGATATCTGTAGCCTCGTCAATAGTCCAGAGTGACGCGTTGTCGGCTGCGGCATCCCACTGTACAATCACGCCGTAATTCTGCTGTGCGTGCATTGGTGCATTATTGCCAATCTTCAAGGTTACCTGTCCGTCGGCAAAGCCTGCGATTTTTATTGTCTGTGCCTCTGCTTCAGTGCCCATGTGTGTCTCGGCAAAAGCTTTCACATAAAGGCCTGTGTGCAGGTTCTTCATCTTGTACTCGCCCTGTGTGCCGGTCTCCTCGAACTGGAATACTGCAAGAGCGAACTGCTGGATGTCGGCCTTGTTTGTGTAATCAAATATCAGGTGATTGTGGTCATGTGTACCGGTATGATTGCCACGGCTACGTGTTGTGCTTTCATAAAGCGTCTGCACATACTTCCCGGCACAATATTCCTTTGTGGATACTGACTTTATCGTGTAGAATTTGCTTGGGTCGGGAGCATTGTATTTGAGCGCTTTGTTTGTTGAACGCAGTGCCTTGTAGGCATTGTGGCAATCTGTTGCATCGCTTGCGTTTCCGGATGTAACAAGTGCTGCTGCAACTGTGTATGCCTCGCGGTACTCCTTTCCGCCGGTGTAGAGGCCTACGCCTGTTCCGCCATAGATATTTGTGCCGTCAATGAGCGCGCTCTTTACATCGCTCAACTGGTAATATCGTGGATTATTGCCGGCGAACTCGGCCTTAATGAACTTGAATAGTGAACCGGTGTCGCTGTCTGGGCTGCCGCTCCAGAATCCCATCTTGTTGCCTGTTCCGCCATTGTTGCTGAAATAGTTGCTGCCGTCACGTGCCTGGATGTTGTAGTAACCGTCGGTACGGCTCACGAACTTCCACTCGTCGAAGTTCTTTTCACCCTTTGCTGCAGCCCACACGGCTGCTGCGGCATTGCCTGTAGCGTCGGCTGCCAGCACGTTGCCGTCGGCATTGTACGGGTGTATGCGTACGCCGTTCGTTGAGCCTGTGAAATACCACGCCTGCCAACTGCTGTTGTCGGCAGTGTTTGCTACAGCTACCTGCTTTGTTGCTTCGTCGTACTTGAGCACTGTTACATCGGCTGTGCGCTTGATGAATATCTTGTAGAGTACAGGGTTCTCCTCGTCGGTTGTAAGGGTAACAGGAAGTGCTGCCTTAAGCAGTGCGTCAAGGGCATCGTATGCTGTCTGCAGATCGCTCTTTGCAGCCTGCATCTCCTCGGCTGTTGTGCCGTTGTCATATACTTTGATAGCCTTTGCCATTGCATCGTATGCCGCAGCAGCCTGTTCGTCGGTGATTCCACCTTCAAGGTATGTATATACATCGGCTGATGCTGATACCTTGAAGAGGTCGAATTTTGCCATGTGGAAGTATATACGGTTGCTGCCTGTTGTAACAACAAATCTAAGGTAGGCATATTTCTTTAAGGGGGCGATGACTTCACTTTCCCATGCTGATCCTGCGTTCTGCGGTAAGCCGGTCACGGTGGCTATTTTATCCCATGTCTGTTTGTCGGTGCTGCCGAGTACCTCTATTGTCTTGGGGAAGTCGGCCGATGCGCCTGAACGCTGTACGCCGGCAATCTTGAACATTTCAAGTTCGTTGCCGATGCCAAGCTCTATTTGCAGATAGTCGTTGCTTGACGATACATTGTGCCAGTTCGAATGGAGATATGTGCTGTTGTTTTCATCAAGCAATCCTGCTACACCTTGTCCTTCCGATGTTTCGGGGTTGTTGCAGAAAATGTAGTATGGCTGGCCTTCTGTTGTCTGCAATGGGAGCTCGATAGCTGTGCCTGTCGGGTTATAAGTGGCAACCGAATTAGTGAGTGCTTCCATCTGTTCAATGAGCGCTCCGAGTGCACGGCGGTCGGCACCTTTGGCCTTGCCGGCAGGTGAGCATACAAGGTAGTCGCTTGAATTGTAGAGGTCGCCGTTGGCATCAACATAATAGTTGGTGCATTCACCATTAAAGGCTATGGCGTCGAGGTTGCTGCAGCCTTCGAATGGGTTTGCCTCTTTGGTCAATAGTGATTTTACATTTACATTGAGTGTAATACCTTTGGGAATGGCTGCTGAGAATGCCGAAATGTTGTTTATGCTGCAAGCCTTTGTGTATGTGCCTGTCTGGCCTGCACCATTATCTACAGCGATAGTCAGAGTCCCGTTCTGATATCTGATTGTGGCTGTGAACGGTGTGTTTGCAATAACCTTGCAGTTGCTGTTGTTGAGTGCCTCTTCTGCACTGCCGTTTACCTTCAATACAAAATTGCCGGCTGCACCCAGATAGAACTGGAAACCGCCGTTGTATGTTGCCGCCAATGGGTCGGTTCCGCTTGCGAAGAGGCCCGAACCCCACTGGTTGTATGTGCTGCCGTCACTTGTTCCTTTTACAGTTACCTCAAAGCCTTCGGAAGCCACAAGTGCCTCGTCAAGGTTATATATGGTGTAATATTGTGAATTGACTGTGCCGGTGCCGCTTGCAACAGTTCCTGTCATGGTACCGCTTATAAGGCTCGTGATACTCAGGAACTCCATTGTCTTCGGCATTGTTATTGACCACAGATCCTTGTTGCCGTTGAACAAGTTGTTGTCAAAGCCTGCAATTGTGAGTTCTTCGCCAAGCACGTTTACTGTTTCGGGAATTACAAGGTCGTTGTTGCCACTCTGGCGCACTTTTGTCAAAATTACATTTTTACCCTCGGTGCGGTACTCTATCTGCCAGCCGTCAATCTCAAGAAACTTGCGGAATTTGGCTGTGTAGGTAGCGTCCTCGCGTGCGTACATTGTATATTCAAGCTCGGTAGTGAGCAGGCGATCGTAGTGGTCGTACCAACCGAGGAACTCTACATCTTCGCTCGCCTTTGTAGCGCGCAGGTAGAGAGGTATGTTTGAACTTACGTCCCACTCGCTGCCGGTAGAACCGTCGGGTGTCTCATCGGTCCACACCTCGGCTGTTCCCCAATCGTTGTTGTTGCTCTTGACTGTGATGTGCGCAGCCTTGTCGCTCTTGTCGGTGATATTGAGAATAATCTCGTAAACGGGGCGTATTGAAGCATCCTTTGCGCCACGGCCCGATGGGTTATTGCCGTTGTCCCAAGCACCGTCGAAGCGCAAGCGCATGTGGGTTATGCCTAAAGGCATATCGTATGGCAACAGCACGTTAATAGTATTAGAACACACAGCGGTGTTTTGAGCACCGTTAGTTCCAACCTCCTTCAACAGTTCGCCCTCATCGTCAAAGTCGCCGTCGGCATTAAGGTCGATGAATGCGCGGAAGTAGCAGTACTTCAATCCGTCTTTGTCGCCGTTGTCATATTTTACGGTGAAACTTGCACCCTGTGGCACGTTAATAATCTGTGGCACAGTATTGAAGATTTGTGTAGGTGCGGCAGTGGCTTCAAATATTGTCTCCGCCTCGCGGTTGTAGTAAGCGAATGTGAGGTTATGGATATACTGGGCATAGCCTGCAATGTCACCGCTGAAAGCGCCGTTGCATGCCACAACTCCCCATTTGTCCTCGATGAAGTTTGCTGTGAAGCTTGCATCTTCCTTACCGTAGTACATGAGTGGATTATCGTTGCTCACCACGTTGCCATCCTTGTCGGTCCAGTTATTGAAATTGTAACCGGTTTTGGCGGTAGCAGTAATTTTAACAGCCTCTTTGTTGGTGATTGTAAGTCCGTCTGTGCCTTCAATGGCCACTGTACCCATATTTGCATCGGCAGTAGCGGCTGTAACGGTACGGTTCTCGGTGATGTCCTCAATAATGGCAAGGTTAAACGAGATGCTTGTGCCGTCGCTGAATGTTACGGTTGCCGTTGTTTTGCCAATGGCTGCATCGGCAGGGATTGTTACATTCATGCCATCGGCTGTGAGGTTCTCCGCAGCTCCTGCTGCACCATCTGCGTTAAGGTCAATCCACACACTTGAGATAGTGACATCCTTGCCGGTGATGAGAGGAAGTTCAACTCTCTTTCCGCGATAAACCTCGGGGATTACATCGCTCTTGGTGGCGTTGGTTGCAACACCCATAGGGAAGATGTAGTTCTTTGTTGCGCCCTTTACGCGACCGAAGTATTTTCCGAATGTCTCGGCAGCCTTTGCAGTTGCACTCATATCTGTGGGGATAACAATCTGTGAGTAGTCGCCTGCATAGCTGTAAACATTGTTAAAGTCAACAGTCCAGGGATACTCAAAGCCGCTGAACCAACCACCCGATGGCGCGTTACCGTTGTTCTCGAAGAAGTATTTCCAACGCCAGTAGTGGAAGTCCTTTATAAGGCCTGCCCAGCAACGGTTAGAGTAGTCATGAAGGTCGGTATTGCCCTTTGACCACACTGTTACCTGTGTACGGGCGTTCCACTCGAGCCAGTTGCGGTCGTTCTCAGTTGTACCGCTTACCTCGTCGGCAATGTTGCGCGCAAGGCTTGTCCAGCGCTCAAGCTTGAAGTTCTCGTCATAAGAGAGCATCGCATCGAGGTCGAGCATCAATTGCAGATAGAGTTTATAAAGGCGTGTATATTCAGTTGTATTGCCTGCGTTGCGTGCTGCATTGATGAGCGGCAGAAGCTCTGCTGCATAGTCTACCATAGCTTGGCGTATTACATCAATTGCATCGTAGTTATAGTTGGCAACGCCTGACTCGCCACCTTTTTCGGTTACAAGGTCGGAAATTGAAATCAACTGGTCGGCGGCAAGGCGCACATCCTGTGTATCCCAATAGATGGCCGATGTACTCCAAGAAGATACGTTGTTGACAGTCCAAGCCGGACGGGCAAGTATAACAGCCTCTGATGTTCCTTGCTGGTTAACCCTACAGTCCCAAACAGACTTCTTGAGGTTCTTGAGTGCTGCAAGACCGTTGGGGGCTTCAGACGCACTCACACCATAGCGTGAATAGGCATAATCCTCGAGCCACTCATCTGCTGTCGGGCGGTTGTTTTCATCCATCCAGGGAAGTTCGAACAACATATCGTAGAGGATTGGGTTAGTCTCGGTACCCTCGGGGGTTGCACCTATACCCTGGCAGTTGTTGTTGTTTGCAAGTGCCTGGAAGTATCCGTCCATTGTAGTTTCCAAACGGCCGTGCAAGCCGCTGCGGCCACCGAAGTTGTGGAGCATACAGTAAATGTAAGGGCGGCCCTGATAGTAGCAAGCATTTCCGGTGTCGCGCCATTTTGCAGCATTGCCGGCATAGATGTTGTCCGAGAAGAGGTCGAGGCCGATGAAACGGTCGCCATAGCTGCTCATTGCACTGAATGCACCGCTTTGCGGAATGTTCTGCCAGTACTGGATAATCCATTTTGCCTGATTGTCCTCTGTAGCTACATTGTATGATGTTTTTGTTTCATTTGCAACAGCATTATGGTAGGTATCGAGTGCCGCCATAATTGGAGGGTAGCAAGTTGCGTTTGTTACACTGCTAGGAAGACCACCCTCGTGGAATGGGTCCATGCTATAAAATTCCGACACACCCATTATAGCCTCAAGGTGCTTGTAGTAGATGGGTGCAAGGGTTGCGTAGCTGCTGCTATTAGGGTGGAGGATATCGGGGCGAGTGTAACCGCCTGCCCAGGTTCCGCCATTGATTACATCACCGCTGCTAAAGCCTGTGATTGTGTAGTTTGAGAGGCTGTTGGGTATCTGGCCGCTGAAGCCCGGGATTACAGGCTGCATGCCAAGCTCGCGCATGCGCTGGAGCATATTCTTGCAAAGCTGCTCCTGGCGTGTGTACCACCAGTCGGGGTTACCGCTCATATTAACTCCTGTAGATTCAGAATTGATAGTTCCGCCCCAGCCCTCGAGGTTGTTCATTGCAAACCATGCAATGAAGCCCGGACCTGCAATGTATGCGGCAATATCGGCATCGCTAACGCCAAGTTCTTTGAGGAAGTTGCGGGTAACAACATCCAAGCCCACAAGGTTAAGCGGGGCGTTGATGCCGTGCAGAGCCATCCAGTCAATCTCCTGTTGCCAGCGCTCCCATGTCCAGAAGGCCATTGAATAGGAGAATGTACAGGTATTGAAGTCGTAACGGTATTTTGCGCTGCTTACATGCTTGTCCTCACCGACAGGAAGCGGAAGTTCCACAGTCACAAGGTCGGTTGTGAGGTTGTTCCATGTGAGGTTGATGTGTGCAACGTGGTTAAGATACCAGTTGATACCTGTTGCCACAGAGAGCTGGCTGTTGCCCTTGATACAAGGCTTGCCGTTCTGTGCTGTAATCACGAAAACATCCTTGCCGTTCTCGGCGAGGTTGGCATCGATGACAATTTCGAACCTGTCGGCAGCACCGTTGCCGCCAATACGGTTCAAGAGGGCTGTGACAGCCTCTTCAGGAGTCGCTTTGGGAGCACTTGTGAACTCCTGTGCGTTTGCCGGAAACGCTGTAAACAGCGCTAAGAGCAGCAACAATGCATTAAATAGATGCTTTTTCATAATGGATTTATATATGGTTATTGTTTTTTCGTGAAAAGAGTTAATATAATAATTTACAAAAATAGTATTAATATTTAATATATTAGCGATTTCTTCCCTTTTTAGAAGTGTATGATGCAAAAAAAAGACTGCTTCTTGTGAAACAGTCTTTGTACAGGTATCCAAAGCCTTACAGCTCTATGAGTATTCTTGCATTTATCTGCCGTCCGGTGAGGTAGTTGGGGACTGCGTAGTTGTTGTTGCTGACGTCGCTTACCCAATAGTATGAGTTCACGTTGTTGATGTCAAGCAGGTTGAATGCATCGATGCCCAGCCAAATGTTCTTTATGTACTTTCGCACTCCTGTGCGGTATATCTTATCCTCGTTGTTGAGCAGGCGGTATGACATTCCTATGTCGACACGCTTGTATGCCGGCGCATTGAAACGTTGTTTCTCGCGGCCTGTGTGCGGTGGTCCGAACGGCAGGCCGTCGGCATATACTCCCTGCAGGCTCATCTTCCAGCGGTCGGTGCCGGGGAAGAAGTCGGTGAAGTAGAGCGAGGCGTTGAAACGGCTGTTCGTGGGGCGTGGAATCCAATCGCCGCCGTTTATCTTCTCCTTTGTGTCCATGACGGAGAATGTGAGCCAGGAGTCCGTTCCTGGTACAAATTCGCCGAAGAGCTTGAGGTCGAGTCCGGTGGCATATCCTGTAGCGCAGTTCTCTCCGTAATATACTATGCGTACATTGTCTACGTTGTAGGGAATAAGGTTGTCGAGTTTTTTGTAATATGCTTCGGCTGTGAACTTGAACGGGCGGTCCATCATCTTGAAGTGGTAGTCATATCCCAGTACAAGGTGAATAGAACGTTGCGATTTTATCTTCTTGTTCAGCGTAACCGATGATATTCCGTCAACGGTTGTGGTATCACGCATCTCCTTATAGAACGGTGTCTGGTAGTAGACTCCGGCTGCAAAGCGGAACGTCATGTCGTCGTTGAACTTAGGAATAAGACCTATTGATGCGCGTGGTGATACTATCACTTCGTCATTCCAGTCCCAATATGATACCCTTACTCCTGCATTGAGAGATATGACTCCGAGGCTGCTGTTGAATTTGTAGGTATCCTGCGCGTAGAGTGATAGTATATTGCTGCTGCTGCCGCTCTTGGACTTGAGACTGTATACGGGGCGCAGTCCGTCGGGGTGAGTGGGGACATTGTATCCGGCCGAGTCGCGCAGCTCCCATTCGCGCTGGTTGTCGTTGAACTCCTGCATCTTCCACTCCGTGCCCCATTGGATGTTGTGCGATCCTGCAAGGTGGAATCCCTTGAGCGAAACGGTCTGTACGTTTGCTTCAAGATAGTTGCGTGCATGCTCGATGTAGCCTCCTACACTCATGGTCTCATCGGTGTTGATGTCGTTGAGCCAATATTCGCCCACAATGTCGTAGGTCTCCTCTTCCTTTGTGTTGAATGCCGAAGCCTGCAGAGTCAACTGGTTATACTCGTTTGGAGTGAAGGTGAGTGATGCAGCGCCGAACAGTGTGCGGAAGAGGTCGCGTTCCCATCCGTCGAAATATACCTTGAACTCCTTTACATTCTCGAGTGTTCCGAAACTTGTCTTGCGGTCACTTGGGGTGAATTCATATTCGTTACGTGCGATATTTCCGATGAGGCTGAGGTTGAGCTTGTCTGTTATGCGCCAGTCGAAATATGCCTGGTAATCAATGAAAGAGGGGTTGTATTCTCCCTTGGTGTCAAGCGTACCCAACAGGTACTGGTTGCTTTTGTAACGCAACGAGTTTGAGAAACTTACCTTGTCGTTGCCCCAGCCGGCATATATGTTGGCACCGAGCATGCTGACAGAGATTGCGCTTTCGAGTTCGCGTGGCTTTTTATATGTGATGTCGAGTACCGATGACATCCTGTCACCGTATTTCGCCTCGAAACCTCCTGTTGAGAAGGCTATTGAACCTACCATGTCGGGGTTGAGGAAACTGAGGCCCTCCTGCTGTCCGGCTCTGATGAGAAGCGGACGGTAAATCTCTATCCCGTTTACATATACGCTGTTCTCGTCGAAGTTTCCGCCTCGTACATTGTATTGCGAACTGAGTTCGTTGTGTGCGCTTACTCCTGCCTGTGATTTTATGAGGTCTTCAATCCCATTGCCGCTCGCCGAGGGGTTGAGACGTACCTTTTCGGGGAGTGCGAGCATCTGTGTCGTTCCCATCTGTCGCTCCTTGTGTACTACT
Source organism: Bacteroidaceae bacterium (assembly GCA_017398805.1). Lineage (GTDB taxonomy): Bacteria > Bacteroidota > Bacteroidia > Bacteroidales > Bacteroidaceae > HGM04593. The sequence goes on from JAFQEZ010000010.1 coordinate 9,512, forward strand.
TCCACCGTTTCGAGCGAATTGCCTGATGACGGAAGCGCTACGTTGAGGATTACGGTGTCTGTGGGGTTGTAGAGCGTGCGCTTGCGTGTCTGGTAGCCGAGCATGGAGTAGACAAGTACAAGGGTGTCACGGCTTTCGCATGTGATGGAGTAGTTGCCGTTGAGGTCGCACATGGTGCCGGTGGCTGTGCCCTCAATGCCGACAGTGGCAATCTCTATGGGTTTCTGATCCTGGTCGGTAACGCGTCCTTTGACGGTCACTTTCTGCGCCATGGCTCCCATTGACGAGAGGATTATGAGGAGTGTGGTTATGTATAATCTGAATTTCATTATATGATGTCCGCGCAATAATCTATTATATAACGTGGATTTTGCATCAAACGTATATCCAGCGTAAAAATTTGTTTACCCAGTTCCATTTGAAGTGGTACCAGCGCAGGGTGCCCACCTCCTTGCCACCGAAGTTGCTTATGGCTCCAAGGTAACTCCTGCGCAGTTTTGAAAGCCCACGTACCTCGAGGAACTCGAAATGTGCGTATCCCTCTCTGTGGGCATTGTCGAGTGCTGCCCAAATGGCCATTATGCCGGGGAATTGCAGTGGAAAACTTTTGCGTAGTCCGCAACTGTAGGCGAGAAAGGCACGTCCTTTCTCGTAGAGACAAATGGAACTGCCTATAATCTTATCTTTGTATATGACAAGGAACATCTTCGCCTTTTCGGACAATGTGCCGTCATCATTGTGCAGCATGTTGAAGAGTATCTTGCTTTTGGGAAGCCTCTTCCTGGTCTTGCTCCTGTAGAAGTTCTTCATCAGGGTGAGCGCTTCGTTGATCTCCTTGTCGCTTGTCGCGCGGCATGTCGTTACGCCTCGCTCCTCGGCCTTGCGTATGTGGGCCTTGTATGAGCGCGTCAGCCTCTCATGTGGATCTTTGCTGTGAAGTGATATGTAGATTCTCTGGTCGCGGATGGGAACAAAGGAGTGTCTGCTGAGTGTGCCGTATGCGAAGCGAGAGTCCTCGATATTCTCAACCTCAATGAAAGTGTGTCTGAAATCGAAAAGGTCGAATACCTTTTCAAGAAACGCGGCAAATATCTTATCCTCCTCCTTGCAATCCTCACTGTAGGCGCCTTCGCCTTGGATGGAGTACCAGACGCTGAGCACCGGAGGAATGAACCTTATGTTCCTCTTCTTTATCATCAGCAAATGGCCGAGTTCCTTGCCTTCTTCATCATAAGCAATGAGCATGTAAGGCTTGCCGATACTGCTGCTTTCGATTGTCTGGAACATGAAAGTGGAGTGCTGTATCGGACCCTCGATGAGCTGCGGAAGTTCGTCGCTCTTTGTGTAAATTTCGATGCGCATGGTCGTTGACGGAAAGTTTTGCCTTGTAAAGATAACCAAAAAGAAAATATTATACTATCTTCGCGTATTGTTTTTTTAGGAGCAGAACAACAATGCACGTTTTGTGCGTCTCTTGTAGATTGTTTTTTATGGATAAAAAGGATATTTATATATTGGCGATAGAGTCGTCGTGCGACGACACCTCGGCTGCGGTTATGCGTGGCAATACAGTGCTTTCGAATGTCACAGCAGGTCAGGCTGTGCATGAACAGTATGGCGGCGTGGTTCCCGAACTGGCTTCACGTGCCCATGAACAGAATATCGTTCCGGTTGTAGATGCGGCTCTCAAGAGGGCCGGGGTAGAGAAGGAACAGTTGAGTGCGATTGCATTCACGCGTGGACCGGGTCTTATGGGATCGCTTCTCGTTGGAGTATCGTTTGCCAAGGGGCTTGCGGCTTCGCTGGGTATCCCTATGATTGAGGTAAACCATTTGCAGGGGCATATAATGGCGCACTTTATAGAAGAGGAGGGGGTAGAGCATAAGGCTCCGGAATTTCCCTTCCTGTGTCTTATGGTGTCGGGAGGAAATTCGCAGATTGTAAAGGTGAACAGCTATAAGGATATGGAGATTGTCGGTCAGACAATAGATGATGCTGCCGGCGAGGCTATGGACAAGTGTGCCAAGGTGATGGGCTTGGGTTATCCCGGCGGTCCGATAATCGATCGTCTTGCGCGTCAGGGCAACCCGAAGGCATACGCTTTCAGCAAACCTCATATACCAGGGTTCGATTATAGTTTCAGCGGATTGAAGACTTCGTTTCTTTATACCTTGCGTAAACTGGTTGCCGAAGATGAAAATTATGTTGAGACCCACAAGGAAGATCTTGCGGCATCGTTTGAGGCTACGGTCGTTGCCATCCTCATGGACAAACTGTACAAAGCCTCAAAGTCTCTTGGCATAAAGAGAATTGCGCTCTCGGGCGGTGTTTCGGCCAATACAGCCCTTCGTCAGGCGTATCAGGATTATGCAAAACGTTACGGTTGGGAAATCTTTATTCCAAAGTTCGGCTTCACAACCGATAATGCGGCAATGATAGGCATTGTGGGGCATTACAAGTATCTTGACCGGGATTTCTGTGCAATGGACCAGCCGGCATTCACGCGTACTACACTATAATGAGAAATTGTTTGAATTTCTTTCAAATATTATGTATGCTGTTGATGATGAAATAAGGTGTATTGCAGCCGATCTTGTGGCGCAGTTGCAGGAGTGTGGATACACGTTTGCAACGGCGGAAAGCTGTACCGGCGGATCGGTTGCGGCTGCTGTGACTTCTGTTGCCGGCTGCTCCTCGGTTATGCTTGGTGGAGTGGTGGCATATAACAATAGCGTGAAGAGTAGGGTGCTTGGTGTTGATGAGGCTCTGCTTGCTTCGCATGGAGCGGTCAGTGAGCCTGTCGTAAGGCAGATGGTGAATGGCGTTGCAACGTTGCTGGGTGCCGATTGTGCTGTGGCGACATCGGGTATAGCAGGCCCAAGCGGCGGCACGGCCGAGAAACCCGTAGGCACGGTGTGGCTGGCTGCCAAAGCGGGTGCTGTTGTAAAGACAAAACTGCTGGAAACCGGAATCGGTGAACGCGAGTATAATATAAAAAGGAGTGTGAAAGAGGTGATTTCTCTTCTGCAGGATGTGATTGAGGATTCAAAAGAGAGGTGAATGAGAATGTCGTTTCCTTCCTGTTTTAAAAAGGAGTGAAAAATAATTTGAGTTTTGTTTGCAGGATTGTTCAAAATCCTATATCTTTGCACTCTGTTTTGAGTAGGTATCGAAAGAATAAACAAAAAAATATATAGAGATGTCTAAGATTTGTCAAATCACCGGAAAAAAAGCAATGGTGGGTAACAATGTATCACACTCAAAGAGAAGAACAAAGCGTCTTTTCAATGTGAACTTGTTTACTAAGAAGTTCTTCTACGTAGAAGAGGATTGTTGGATTCAGTTGCGCGTGAGTGCAGCGGGGTTAAAAATTATCAACCGAGTAGGTCTCGATGCAGCGTTGAGGGATGCTGTAAAGAAGGGCCATGTTGCTTGGGAGGAAATTAAAGTACTCGATTAATTAAAGGAGGAAGGAATATGGCTAAGAAGGTAAAAGGTAACCGTGTTCAGGTGATACTTGAGTGCACCGAGCAGAAGAACAGTGGTGTTCCCGGTATGTCACGTTATATCACAACTAAGAACCGCAAGAACACAACAGAGCGTTTGGAGTTGAAGAAATACAACCCATATTTGAAGAGAGTAACCGTTCACAAAGAAATTAAGTAATAAGAGATGGCTAAGAAAGCAGTGGCAACCCTCCAGACTGGTGATAAGGAGAAATTCGTAAAGGTTGTAAAGTTGGTTAAATCACCTAAGACCGGCGCCTACATGTTCTCAGAAGAGATGTTGGTGCAGAGCAAGGCTGACGAGGCTTTGAAGAAGTAATTACTGCCGAAAGGTTCAAATATAAAGGAGGATAGGGTGCTATCCTCCTTTTTTTTGTATCTGTTGGCAGTGGCTTTTTTGGGGGCTGTTCTTTTGGCATTGAGGGCTCTAAAGAGCAAAGATGAAAGAGCAAAGATGAAAACTTGTGCAAATGAACGCAATGCAAGCAAGAATATGAACAAGACCTTCTGCTTCGAGTATGACATGAAGAACGGTGAACTCCTTGAGAACAGCTAAGGTTCGACGAAGTCAAAGAGCAAAGTGGAAAGTTATTGAGATTTTTCGCTTTGCTCAAAATGACAAATTCGCGGTATTGTCATTCTGGAGCGCTGCGGACCAACGGTCGACGCCCGGAGGTAAAGTCAAGGAACTAAATTTTACGCGTAAAAAGGAAATTAAGGGTTTTATGGTATAAAAAGCGACAGGCTTCTGCAATTTTGCAGAAGCCTGTCGCATGCTTGTTTGGCAATTACTTTTTCTTTCCGTTGTATTCGTCAGAAACTGTCAATTTTGCACGACCCTTTGCGCGGCGTGCTGCCAATACGCGACGGCCATTCTTTGTAGCCATTCTCTCGCGGAAACCATGCTTGTTCTTTCTCTTTCTGTTAGAGGGTTGGAATGTTCTTTTCATTGTCTTATATTATTATATGTTTTTGTTCAAAAAATAGTATGCGCTATTCAGCTTGCAAAATTACTCTTTTTTTTTAATTCGGCAAAGAATTTGCAAGGTAATTTCTCATGTGTTAACGGAAAAAACAACAAAAACAGTTATTGGTAGAATTGTTTGAAATTCTTTCATTTGTATGGTATAATTATGCGATTCGGACGGCAAGATGAATACTTCTTGCTCTGCCTGTAACGTATGGATATTGCTGTTATTGCATTTTTATTAAAAAATATTTGGAATTAATTTATTTATTTCTTTACTTTGCCATGTAAAATCTATTATTAACCTGTAAAATCAATTGCCTATAGATAAATCTCTACTTCAATTTTAAAGAAGAACATAATGGAGAACTTAAAGCAGATGACCGATGATATGTTGGTCTCACTTTATTTGAAAGGCAATAACACAGCATTTGATATACTGCTGAACCGTCATCAGGACAGGTTATTCAACTATATCTATTTTATCGTACGTTCCAAGGAGGTGGCTGAGGACATCTTCCAGGAGACCTTTGTCAAGGCTATCGTAACCCTTCAGCAGGGTCGTTATACTAATGACGGCAAGTTTGCAGCATGGATTACACGAATAGCACACAATCTTGTAATAGACCAGTTCCGTACCGAAAGAAACGAAAATCTGGTATCGAATGACGAGACTGAGGTTGATCTGTTCAATGATGCGAAATTCTCAGAGGGCAACATAGAGAACCGGATGGTCAATGATCAGGTACTCAAGGATGTGCGTATGCTCGTTGATGAGCTTCCCGACTGTCAGCGCGAAGTTGTGTTCATGCGTTATTATCAGGATCTTTCGTTCAAGGAGATTGCCGACATAACAGGAGTAAGTATAAATACCGCTCTTGGCCGTATGCGCTATGCAGTCTTGAATATGCGTCGTATCGCTGCGGAGAAGAGTATTTCTCTTGCAATGGAGTAGGGACCGTCTGTAACCGCATACGGTTCCCGAGAATTAAGTAATTGGGTTGGGGGTATATGCTGCGGAAGAAAAAATCTTCATGCGGCATATACTATTTTTATATCTGTAACGTTTATAATACAAAGAACAATGCTAAAGGATTTTGCCTATGGATAAAAAATCTACACCTGTTACAGAGCATACAATCAGAAAAGCTCTAAAAAAAGAGGCATTCCCGAAACCGTCCGTATCCTCGCTCGAGTTTATTCGTAATTTTGCAAGGAATTTCAGGGCCGATTGCAGAGTAAACGGCAACCTTAAGGAGTATGTCTTGAATTGAAAGAATCAAAAAAAATACCGTCAACGTTGACGGTATTTTTTTTTGATTCATAAATCTTATTCAAGATTCTTTTCTTCGAGTCCGTAATGGTACTTCTTGTCTGCACCTTTAAGCATTAGTGATATGAGTACTGCTACGCATCCGAATCCTGCAAATATCGCCATGGGGGCAGTGTAGTCTGTTGCTCCGCCTGTGGTGTTGCTCTGGATTACGTTGCCGATGAGCATTGGTACCAGTGAGAGTCCGATATTCTGGATGTAGAATATTATAGCATAAGCCGAACCGAGTTGCTTCATTGGTATGATTTTGGGAACAGAAGGCCACATTGCCGAAGGAACAAGCGAGAATGCAATGCCAAGGAGTATCATAACAATGACTGCAAACCACCAGATATCGAGTATCGGCAATGCGAACAGTACGTGTACAATTGTCAACAGTATTGAACCGATAAGCATCAGTGTCGCTCCTTTACCCATCTTGTCATACACGGAACCGAAGAGAGGTGTAAGCAATATTGTACCGAATGGCAACAAGCCGGGGATGATTCCTGCAAGTTCAGGATTGACATGGTATTTGATGATCATCAGGTTGGTTGCGAACTTCAGGAATGGGAATACTGCAGAGTAGAACATAAGGCATAGGAAGGTGATGAGCCAGAATCCCTTGTTGCAGAATATCACCTTGAGATCGCTCATCTTAAATTGCTCCTCGCTGTCGCCTGCGTCCAAAGATGTTGTTGATGAAGCGTCGAGTTTCTTGTCCATTACACAATATACAATGTATGAGAGCATTCCTATGCAGAGAGCCGATGCTCCAATCATAACAGGGGCTGATACGATGCCGAATCCTTGCGCCACGGGCAGTGCGAAGAAGAGCGCGCATGCTGTACCCACACGGGCAAGTGCTACCTGCAGACCCATAGCGAGTGCAAGCTCATGGCCGGTGAACCACTTTGCGATAACCTTTGTTACAGTGATACCTGCAATCTCGCAACCTACTCCGTAGATGGCGAAACCGAGTGATGCGATGGCAACCTGAGTAGGCAATCCGAATATTTCACCGCTGAACGTGCTGCTGACTGCATACCACTTTATGGCTGCACCTACGAACATGAGTGTGGTACTCATGAGACCGGTGAAACGTACACCCATTCTGTCAAGGATGATACCTCCGAAGAAGAGCATGAGCAGGAATACGTTGATGAGTCCGTATGCTCCCGAGAAGAATCCGTAGTCGTTGCTTTCCCAACCAAGTCCTTGGATTGTTGAGTCAACGGTCACGCTCTCTTCTACAACCTTCTTCTCTTTGTTTGTGTACTTGATGTCGTACTTATTGCCGATCTCGATATCGTTTTCTGATTTTATCTCCTGTTTGCTTATCTTCATGAGTGAATCGGCTGCAATAGGTGAGCCGTTGTCAAGGTAGACAAGCTTGCCCTTAGTGGTGAGCGGAGCTTCGAGAGGGCCCATTACATCGGTGAAGAAATAGGCCATCATCATAGTGAACGAAACAATTATGAGCGCGGTCCAGCGTGCTCCTTTAGAGTCGTTCAGTCTTTTTTGAATCTTTTGTGTTGTTGTCATAGTATTTATTGATTGTTGTTTATTTTTAATAAGGCCTGAAAGGGCGAAAGGGACCCAAGAGTGTTTATTGAGATTCTTGACTTTGGCCCCTTCGGGCGTCGACCGTTGGTTCGCTACGATCAGACGTGCTGTTGAGGGCTTGCACCGAGAAATGACAGCCTCTTACTTCTTTAACCACTTGTCGAGCCAGCCGAAGAATGTGCGTTGCCACAGGATTCCGTTCTGTGGTTTCAGTACCCAGTGGTTCTCGTCGGGGAAGAGGAGTAACTGTGCAGGTATCCCCTTCAGGCGTGCCGCATTGAATGCAGCCATTGACTGCGACGAGAGGATGCGGTAGTCGCGGTCGCCATGGATTAGAAGTATCGGTGTGTCCCATTTGTCGACGAATCTGTGCGGAGAGTTTGCATAGGAGCGTTTTGCCTCCTCGGTCTGCTTGTATGGTGCACCGCCGAGGTCCCAGTTGGGGAACCAGCTTTCTTCGGTCTCGTAGTATTGCTGTTCCATGTTGAAGAAACCGTCGTGTGCAATGAATGCCTTGAAACGTTTCTCGTGGTGTCCTGCCAGCCACATTGCAGAGTAGCCACCGAAACTTGCACCTACACAACCGAGGCGTTCCTTGTCTACGTATGGCTCTTTTGCAATATCGTCGATGGCAGTGATCAGGTCGCTCATGCAGTTGCCGCCGTAGTTGGTACTGATTTCCCAATTCCACTCATGACCGAAACCCGGGAGACCGCGACGGTTGGGCGCAATGATTATATATCCGTTGGCTGCCATGATTTGGAAATTCCAGCGGTAGCTCCAGAACTGGCTTACCGGTGACTGTGGACCGCCCTCGCAGAAAAGCAGGGTGGGGTACTTCTTTGCAGGGTCGAAGTTTGGCGGATAGATGACCCATGAATGGAGGTCCTTGCCGTCAACGCTCTTGCACCAGCGTGCCTCAACCTTGCCTAATGCAATCTGGTCTAAGATGTGCTTGTTCTCCTGCGTGAGCTGTGTAACCTCTGCACCGGCCTTGGCCTTCATTGTATATATGTCGGCAGGTGCACTCATGGATACACGTGTCATGATGAGGTTCTTCTTTCCGAGCATTGCAACCGAGTTGTAGTCGTGTATGCCCTCGGTTATCTTTGTCAGTTTTCCCTTGAGGTTTATGTTGTATACCTGTGTGGTGCCGTGCCAGGTTCCGGTAAAGTAGAGGCTCTTGCTGTCGGGTGCCCAGCAGTAGCTGTCGACGTTGCTGTCAAAAACAGCTTTCTCTTCGCCGTTTGGTTTTTCTGTTATATACTTGCGCTCACCGGTTGTAAGGTCCAGGATGCTTAAACGGTTGAGGTCACTCTCGTAACCGTCGTGCTCCATACTTAGCCATGCGATCTTCTTACCGTCGGGCGAGAACTGCGGTGCAGTGTCGTATCCGTAGCTTGAACGTGCCTCGTCAAGTTTGCAAAGGTTCTCAGTCGTGCCTTTCTCAAGGTTGTAGAGGTAGATATCGGTATCGGTACTCACAGTGTAGTCGAGTCCGGTCTTCTTGTTGCAGGAGTATGCAAGCTGTTTGCTGTCGTTGCTCCATGCCAACTGCTCGACACCTCCGAATGGGCGGTTAGGACAGTCATATGCGGTGCCTTCGAGCAGGTCTTTGCCATCGCTTATCGCGTTGCCGTCAAATTCGGCAATGAAGGGGTGGGGGGCATCGTTGAGCCACTCATCCCAATGCTTGTACATGAGATCGTTCACCACGAAACCTTTAGCCAGAGGCAGGTCGGGGTGGACGTCGGCGGTTGTAGGCTTTATCTTGATACGTTTGACAAGGACTACCTTGCTCTCGTCGGGCGAGAAGAGGAAGCCCTCGATGTCAACGGCATCCTTGGTCAACTGCTTACGATCTGTGCCGTCGGGGTTCATCTCCCATACCTGGCTGCTGCCGCCTTCGTTGGAGAGGAAGGCTATCTTTGTACCGCCTTTTATCCATGCTGCGCTGCTTTCGTTTGCAGCGGTTGTTGTCAACAGGGTCTTGTTGCTGCCGTCTGCATTCATTATGTGCAGGGTGTGATGGCTTTTGTTCTTTTCTACGCTGTAGTAACTTACACCATAGACTATACTTTCTGCGTCGGGTGAAACAGTCACTTCGCCAATGCGTCCCATTGCCCACAAAGCCTCAGGAGTCATAAGTCCGCCTTCAATCTTTATTGCCGACTTGCCAATGATATCCTCTTTCCCGTCACTGACGGTGTTGACATTTGCCAGTGCCATGCCCGAAATGGTCATTGCTGTCATAATCGATAGGATTTTTTTCATGTTATTTGGGTTTTATTTCTGTTCGTTCAGCTGTATAAGTGTGTATTTTTATACACTATATGCAATAATGTTGCAAATTTAATCATAAATATTCGGTTGTACAATTATTTATATATAAAATATAACATCTTGTATTTTCTTTTAATAAATATGCAGGCTGTTGCAATGGGAGGGTACATCTATCTTTAGTGGCGGGACGGCTTTTATTGCCGCCCCGTTCTTTTTAAACTTTCGGAAAAAGGTGTTATCTTCGCGCTATAAAACAGGTATATGATCGATTATAGTGTTTTTAAGGATAAAAAGGCTGTATATTACACTTTGGGGTGTAAATTGAACTTCTCGGAGACCGCGACGATAGAACGCCGTCTGCAGGAGGCTGGAATACGCACGGCCAAACGTGGCGAGAAAGCCGATATTTGCATAGTCAACAGTTGTGCAGTGACGCAGGAGGCTGAGAAGAAATGCCGTCAGGCAATACATAAGCTTGTGCGCCAGCATCCGGGCGCTTATGTCGTGGTTACGGGATGCTATGCGCAGCTTTCAGCCGAAAAGCTATCGAAGGAACTTGGTGTGGATGTGGTTCTTGGCATCGACAAGAAAGGCGAGGTGCTTGAGCATCTCGGCAACCTTGAGAAACATGAGAGAGGTGGAGAGTGGTTCGCACAGCCGGCAAAGGATGTACGCAATTTCGTGCATTCATGTTCGCGTGGCGACCGCACCCGTTATTTCCTTAAGGTTCAGGACGGTTGTGATTACTTCTGTACATATTGTACAATACCTTTTGCCCGTGGCCGCAGCCGTAATCCCAAGATAGAGGAACTTGTCGGTCAGGCGCAGAATGCGGCAGCAGAAGGTGGCAAGGAGATTGTCATAACCGGTGTGAATATCGGTGACTTCGGTAAGAGTACAGGAGAGAGCTTCACCTCGCTTGTAAAGGCACTTGACGGGGTAGAGGGGATATTGCGTTACCGTATTTCATCGATAGAACCGAATCTTCTCACCGATGAAATTATTGATTATGTTGCGCAGTCGCGTGCATTTATGCCGCATTTCCATATACCGTTGCAAGCAGGCAGTGACGAGGTGTTGAAACTTATGCACCGCCGTTATGACACGGCACTTTTCGCGCAGAAGATAGTAAAGGTGCGCGAAGTAATGCCCGATGCGTTCATAGGTGTTGATGTAATTGTGGGCGCACGTGGCGAGAGTGAGGAACTCTTTGCCGAAGCATACGAATTCATCAAGGGACTTGATATCTCGCAACTTCATGTATTCAACTATTCGGAGCGTCCCGGCACGCAGGCACTCAAGATCGAAGGTGCTGTACCACCACCTGAGAAACATAGACGCAGCCAGTTGTTGATAGCGCTGAGCGAGGAGAAACGCCTTGCTTTCTATCATAGACATGTGGGTAAAGAGGCTGTGGTGCTGTTCGAAAAGAACCGAGCGGGAATGCCGATGGGAGGCTTTACCAACAACTATATACGCGTGGAGTCTGTTCCGTGCGAGGAGTATGTGAACAGGCTTGTACGTGTACGTCTTGGAGAGTTGAATGAGGATGGCTCGGCACTTGTTGCCGACGAGATATTAGGCTTTGCCGATTGATATATGAGAAAGACAGCCGTTGTTATATTGAATTATAATGGAGAGGAGATGCTTAGGCGTTTTCTCCCTTCTGTGATAGAAAACTCGGGTGATGCAGAGATTGTCGTTGCGGACAATGCATCCACCGACAACTCGGTAGAGGTTGTCAAAAATGAGTTCCCCGGTGTAAGGCTTATAATCATGGATGAGAATTATGGTTTTGCCGATGGATATAACAGGGCGCTTGAGCAGGTTGATTCCGAGTATTCGGTATTGTTGAATTCTGACGTTGAGGTTACTCCCGGTTGGCTTGAACCGTTGGAGAGGTTTATGGATGCCAATCCTTCTGCAGTCGCTTGCCAGCCGAAGCTGCTCGATTACAAGCGTAAGACTCATTTTGAGTATGCCGGCGCATCGGGCGGATTCCTGGACAGATATGGTTATCCTTATTGTCGTGGCCGCATTTTTGACACGGTGGAGCAGGATAGCGGACAGTATGATGATATAACAAGGGTCATATGGGCTACAGGCGCAGCGCTTTTTGTGCGCACTGCAGAATATAAATCGGCTGGAGGTCTTGACGGACGTTTCTTTGCCCACATGGAGGAGATTGACCTGTGCTGGCGAATGCATATGCGTGGCGGTGAACTCTATGTAGTTCCCAAGAGTAAGGTCTATCATGTAGGTGGTGCAACGCTCAGCAAGAGCAACCCCCGGAAAACATACCTGAACTTCCGCAACAATCTGCTGATGCTTTACAAGAATCTCCCCGAGGAGGAATTGCTTCCTGTGATGCGCATGCGTCGCGTGCTTGATTATGTTGCTGCGATGAAGTTCCTCGCTACGGCTTCATGGGGTGATTTCAAGGCGGTTCTAAAGGCTCGTCGTGATTACAAGAAGATGCGTGGAGAATACGATGCTGTACGCAATGAGAATCTTGCAAAGTCAAAAGGAGGCCCGGACGGGCGTTCAGGTTTCTCAATCCTTTGGCAATATTATGCCAAGGGTAAAAAGGTCTTTTCGCAGTTGGATAATTGAGAATGAATAAGGTTATGGAAACGGCACTCTATCTTATACCGGTTACATTGGGCGACACTCCAATAAGGAGCGTGTTGCCCGAATATAATAGTGAGGTAATAGCAGGCATACGCCATTTTATTGTGGAGGACGTTCGTTCGGCACGACGCTTCCTGCGTAAGGTCGACCCACAGTTCGATATCGACGGTTCGCAGTTCTATGAGCTGAACAAGCATACAGCGCCTGAGGTTGTTGCCGGCTACTTGAAGCCGTTGCAAAGTGGCATGCCGATGGGTGTGATTTCCGAGGCCGGTTGCCCTGCTGTTGCCGATCCCGGTGCCGATGTGGTTGCAATAGCACAGCGTAAAGGGTTGAAGGTTGTGCCATTGGTGGGGCCTTCAAGCATAATTCTTTCCGTTATGGCTTCGGGATTCAACGGGCAGAGTTTTGCTTTCAACGGTTATTTGCCGATAAAGTCCGATGAGCGTGCGAAGAAACTACGCCAGTTGGAACAGCGTATATACAATGAAGAGCAGACTCAACTTTTCATTGAGACTCCTTACCGAAACGGCAAGATGATAGAGGATATCCTTGCCACATGCCGTCCGCAGACAAAACTCTGCATCGCAGCCAATCTTACATGCGAGGATGAATATGTGCATACGCGCACGGTAAAGGAGTGGCGCGGCAAAGTTCCCGATTTATCCAAGATTCCTTGTATATTCTTGTTGTACAAGTAAAGAGAACAGAGTACAGAGAACAGAGTACAGATATATAGAATGAAATGGGGGTGACTAAAAAGTAAATTTCTGTGTTATGTTTGCCTTCAAAATCCTCATTTACGCTTAGTAAACTGCGGTTTTGAAGCCTGCACAAGCCTTGAACTTTGCTTTTTATTCACCCCCAACAAAATGAGGATGACTTTTCGGGTCACCCTCATTTAGGTTTATTGATTATGACACACTGTCATTTTTTTATTTAATCCTTATTCAGTTATTCCTTGCTGCGAAGCCTTTTTCTATGTCTGTTCCGGCTGGGGTCTGGAATACCTTAAGCCCGAACTCCGGCATCATGGCAAGCAGGTGCTCAAAAATGTCGGCCTGCAGATGCTCGTATGCAACCCATGCGGTGTTTGCCGAGAAGAAATATAACTCAAGAGGCAGGCCCTGTGCTGTAGGTTGCAACTGTCTTATCATGAGAGTCATATTCTGGTTGACGCGCTCGTGGTTTCTGAGGTACTTGTCAAGATAGTTGCGCAATACGGTCAGGTTTACTATGCGAGCTTCCTTCGGAAGCCCCTCGAGCCATCCATTCTTCTCGAATTTTTCAAGCTGGTCTTCTGTGCAGAAACCTACGGAATTCATGTCTATGTTGATTGATCGCTTGATGCGTCGTCCGCCACTATTGAACATTCCCCTCCAGTTCTGGAACGATTCACTGACAAGTGTGTATGGCGGAATCGTTGTTATGGTCTTGTCCCAATTCTGCACCTTTACTGTAGTTAGAGTAACCTCAATGACTTCGCCGTCGGCATCGTGCTTGGGGAGTGATATCCAATCCCCCGGGCGCAACATGTCATTGGCCGAAAGCTGTACTCCTGCCACAAGACCCTTGATTGTGTCCTGGAAAACGAGCATGAGGACAGCGGCCATAGCTCCAAGACCGGTGAGTATGTTTATGGGGTTCTTGTCAATTATGATACTTATGATGATGATGAATCCGATACATATCACAATAATCTTGAACATCTGGAACACACCTTTCAGTGTCCTGTTCTTCAGTTTCTTGTTCTCATTGGAGAGCAGGTACAGCGAATTGAATACTGAACATGCAAGCTTTACGAATGAAGCTACAATGTATATGCCTAATACCTTGTTCACCCAAAAGAAGGTTGTACTCTCAGGGCTGAATATATGAGGTGACGCTGCTGTAAGTGCAATGGGTGGAATGAGCTGGCATATGTCTTTTATGACAATGTTGTTGAAGAGTATATCATCCCAGTTGGATTTAGTCTTTAAGGTAAGTTTCTTTACCAATGGAACGATAATCCTGTTGCTGGCGAAATTTATTATGTAGAACAACAGCAGGGCTGAAATGACGAATGTCGTCAATACTACATCACTGTCGTTGAACAGATTGCTTATGCTTAGGGATAGATTTGTGAACATATTGTATTATATCGTTATTTTGTATACAAAATTAGTGTAAAAGATTTGAATGCCGTTGAGGAAAACATTATTTTTCTTTCCCTTTCAGCAACTCCTGAAGGCGGAACATCTCATCGCGGTACTGGGCAGCTTCAACGAACTCCATCTTCTCGGCAGCCTGCTCCATGAGTCTGCGTGTGCGCTCTATGCTCTTCTTGAGTTGTTCAGCACTCATATATTCCACAATCGGGTCGCATGCGATAGGTGTCTGTACAGTGTCCTCGCTGTACATATTATGCATCTTGCCGCCTTTTTCCTTCTTGTCGGTTGCCAGCGCGTTGCTTATCTCCTTCTTTATCTGCTTTGGGGTAATTCCGTTCTCCTGATTGTAGCGCATCTGTTTCTCGCGGCGGCGGGCAGTCTCATCGATGGTGCGCTGCATGCTCTCGGTAATCTTGTCGGCATAGAAGATTACTGTTCCGTTCACGTTGCGGGCCGCGCGTCCTGCTGTCTGTGTCAGCGAGCGGTGGCTCCGCAGGAATCCCTCCTTGTCGGCATCGAGTATCGCAACCAATGAAACTTCGGGCAGGTCGAGGCCTTCGCGCAGCAGGTTCACTCCTATGAGTACGTCGTAAATTCCCTCGCGCAGGTCGGTCATAATCTGTATGCGGTCCAGTGTGTCAACATCGCTGTGAATGTAGTTGCAGCGCACACCGTTTTTGTGCAGATAGTCGGTAAGTTCCTCGGCCATACGTTTGGTGAGGGTTGTCACTAGTACGCGCTCCTCTCGCTCAACGCGCAACTGAATCTCCTCCATGAGGTCATCTACCTGGTTGGCAAGCGGACGCACTTCTATGATAGGGTCGAGCAGTCCTGTGGGGCGTATCACCTGTTCCACTACAATGCCTTCGCTCTTGACAAGTTCATAGTCGGCGGGTGTGGCGCTCACATATATAGTCTGCGGGGTAAGTTCCTCAAACTCCTCGAACTTGAGCGGGCGGTTGTCGAATGCTGCCGGCAGGCGGAACCCGAACTCCACAAGGTTACTCTTGCGTGCACGGTCGCCGCCGTACATCGCGTGTATCTGCGGAACGCTTACGTGGCTCTCATCTATTATCAGCAGGAACTCTTCGGGAAAGAAGTCGAGCAGACAGTAGGGGCGTGTGCCTGCCTCTCTTCCGTCGAAGTAACGCGAGTAGTTCTCTATGCCGGAACAGTGCCCAAGTTCGCGCAGCATCTCAATGTCGTATGTCACACGTTCGTGCAGCCTTTTTGCCTCAAGCGGCTTGCCAATCTCGCGGAAATACTCCTCCCTGTCGGCAAGGTCCTTCTCTATTTCGGCAATGGCACGCTCGGTGCTCTCCTTGGTGGTCATGAAAAGGTTCGCCGGGTAAATCTTGTAGTCGTCGAAAGTGGCTACACGTGCTCCCGTCACGCTGTCAATCTCCTCAATGCCGTCAATGTCGTCATCCCAGAAGGTGATGCGCAGCACATGGTCGCTGTAGGCAAGGCTTACCTCTACAGTGTCGCCTTTGACACGGAAGTTGCCGCGAGCAAGGTCGACGTCGTTACGGGTATATAGGCTGCCCACAAGCTTGCGCAGGAATACGTTGCGGTCGAGTTTTTCGCCCACGCGTATCTCGATGACGTTGTTGTAGAAGTCGCTAGGGTTACCCATACCGTATATGCACGATACCGATGATATAACGACAACATCCTTGCGCCCCGATAACAGTGCCGATGTGGCTGCAAGCCTCAGCTTGTCAATCTCATCGTTTATGGCAAGGTCTTTCTCAATGTAGGTGTCGCTCGATGGGATATACGCCTCGGGCTGGTAGTAGTCGTAGTACGATACGTAGTATTCCACTGCATTCTCGGGGAAGAATCCCTTGAACTCGTTATAGAGCTGTGCCGCAAGAGTCTTGTTGTGGCTCAGTATAAGGGTAGGGCGGTTAATCTCCTTAATCACATTTGCCATGGTAAAGGTCTTTCCCGAGCCTGTCACTCCCAGCAATGTCTGTGCCGGAGTTCCCTCCTTAATGCCTTGAACCAGTTGTGCAATAGCCTCCGGCTGGTCGCCCATGGGCGCATAGTCCGATACAAGTTTGAATTTCATTTTTCCTTGAAGTTGCTTTTTTGAAAAAGTGCATTAGTGCGAAGATAGTGAAATTTCCCCATTTGTGCAAGATTAAGCACTGTCAAATACAAGACAAAGAGAAGAACAGATCCTTGTGCAGAGCCTTAACCGGCAGAATAACGATGACCTTATCCTTGCCATTCAGACAGCAGGCGTTGTGCGTGGGCGCAACGGTTTCCGCAAGGACAAAGATTACTGATACTATTGTAACTCTAATTTTCAACAATACGAGCAGTGAAAGGTCGCACGTAGCACGGCGTAGTCGTACCGTGCGGGTCACGTTCAGCGAGTGTTGTTAAAGGCGGTGAAAAGTTGGACGAGATAGAAGAAAACCTGCTCGAACACCGCACCGACGGAACAGATGCATTTGATACGCTGTATATAGGAACAGAGAAGTTCCCTTATAGAGAAATATATCCTATTACTTCTTCGGGGATTTTGTAGCGTAGGAGCTTGGTTGAAAAATCTCCGTTTCATCGGATTTCCGAATCCGATGAAGATAATGAGGAATATGTTTGTCAGGATTTGGAAATCCCTATACTAAAAAAACGGGGGATGAAGAACATCCCCCGTGACGGTGAGTTAGTGCTATGGATATCTTTTTTTAGTGAGCAGGAAGGGACATTGACTTCGTCTTCTTCCTTCGCACCTCGGTAATGTTCAAGCAAGCTTGACATTACACTCGGTTTGTCGTCAGTTCAACCCATCCTGCCCTAAATATTACTGTAATTTTTTACATTCATCGCACTCGCTATTCTCGCCTGTGTGGGTCAAAGTGATGCTCTTGAATTCGTTTGTGTGCAAGATCGTCCAAGTATTCGTAGCCAGATCCGGAACATATTGGCTATTCATTTGTCCGCAGTTGAGAAAAAGGTCACAGCCATCTACCTTTTCTCCGACCCAAAACATCAGTCCATCGTGCTCATCAATCGTCGTAAGCACGGAGCCAAATGTCAGCTTAGTCAAATGATCGCAACCTTGAAAAGCCATATCCCCTATAGTCGTTACTTTGGGAAGAGTGATGCTGTTAAGGGCAAATGCAGCATAAAACTCCATAGCAACAATCTCCGTTACATCGGGAAGAACCAAATCAATCTTGCCGTTATAAGGATTGTTCTCATCGTAATTACCATTGCCCGACAAACGATAAATTGCTTCTCCGATAGCAGTCTCAGTGATGTTGCCCACAGTTATTATAGCCGATTTGTTGCCTGGTACGATAATCGTGGTAATTCCGTTACCCACATACTCTTTGAGTTGCTCCACCAAGGCAGTGATGTCATCTTCGGTAGCTTCAGCCTTGCCACCCAAAGTACCGTCTATGACAGGTCTAGCATCCAACGCATAGCTTTTATTGTGCTCTGTGCCATTAGGGTTCTTCTCGGCAGTAAAGGTATAGTCTTTAAGAACCACGTTGCCCTGCTTTACAATTACCGTTGCATCCTCTGCAAACACGCCATAAAGGAAGGCATTGCCGTTGTTGTCAGTGGTAAGGGTGTAAGTTACAGACCCCTCCGCCTGCGGCACCTCCCCTGACTCAGGGGAGGAGTTATTTACTCCTGCCGGGGTGAAGTTTGTCGTGGTAACAGTCAGCGTTTGATTTGCCAGTCCAGCTATACGCAGACGGCTGTAGGTACGGATAGCACCCTCGAAAGTAATGGTCATTATTCCATTATCCATTTCGTAATTACCAGACAGGTATTCCGTCATTCCGAGCTGCATACCGCTTCTTAACTGCATCGTGCCCTCTTCCGTAACTTCATAGCACGGTGCATAGAAGACACTGACACTGGGTGTCTCGTTTTCGAGGTAAGATAGGCTTGCTTCTGTGCTCCACGAAGAGCCGTTGTAGGTAAGTGCAGCAGCCTGCTCACCATACTTCTGGGAGATCAAGGTGACAATAATCTGATCACCATTTTCCCACGCGGTCTTTCCCTCATCTTGTGTACCGATAGCACGAGTCTGTGTGCTCTCGCCAAAGGTTGGGAAATCGCTTACCACAAACTGCAATGTGCCATTACCTACAGACTGCAAAGCCTCATCCAATTCGTTGCTACACGAGGTGATTAAAATCAGAAATGAGAAAGCAGAAAGCAGAAACGCAGTGCTACTTCTCCATACTTTTGCAATATTTTTCATTTTATTTCTCATTTTTATTTGACTTCGTCGAATATCGGCTTAGGCGACGTTGTCGCACTCCTTTGTAAACCTAAAGGTTCAGTCGTCGCAAGCAGCGCTCTTACGCGTTGCCGTTGTAAAAACATAAGCAAGTTTTGTTTTCACTCGTTGGCACGATATTTCTCATTTTTCCTTTCTCCTTTCTCATTTAATTAAGGTCTTCCTCATTGTTCCATCCACCAGGGAAGTCGGTATCTGTAGTGGTAGGTGTCAGTGTCACCTTATCCTTACCCACCTTGAGGTCGAAGGTGTAGTGAGTGCCTTCGGCGAAAGTGATATCTTCCTGCATCTTGGCTGTCAGCACTTGGTCGCCAATGGTGATGCGGATGAACTCGTCGTCTGCAGCGTAGGCATCGGGCGAAACGATGGCGGTGAACTTCTTTGCCACCACATTACCGTCTGCATCGACTTCCTCGTGCTTATAGGCTTTGACCCAAATGTCATCACCTTCTTCCCAAGCGACATCCTGTCTTTCTAATGTATGCACATTAAAGAAGACATATTGAGTATAGCAGTACACTTCCGGGGTGATTTCAACAGTTGGCTCAAACTCTTCGGCAAGGGTATAGGTAACTGTAATCATTGACAAACGGTGCTTGAGAGTGAGATTGATTGGCTCCGTTGTTGGAGTGCCTTTCCACATTGCATTCATACAATCTGCCTCTTTTAGTCCTGAAAGCGTATTTTGCTCAGATGATATTTGGAAATTCTGAAAAAGTAAATTCATATTAGGATAACTTGCTACCAATGTGTGTGCATCC
>JAFQEZ010000105.1 GCA_017398805.1 Bacteroidaceae bacterium
ACGCTGTAATGCGAGAGCAGAGAATGCTTGTATTCTATGCCGAGCTACGAGGAGGAAAAGCCACTTAGTGGGTTAATTTACTAAGCGTAAATGAGGATTTTGAAGGCAAACGTAACACAGAAATTTACTTTTTAGTCACCCCCATTATGTTAAAGAGTTTGTGTAGTCAAAGAATTTGACAAGCCCCATCATCTTCTCATTTAATAAAAATAGAAAAATCTTTTTTGTGCAACAAATAGCCAATCACCGTACTTGCAAAAAATCATCGGCTACCATTTAAGTGCTTGTTGTTTAAGCCAATAAAACGGGTGGTGGCCAAAAACTCGCTTACAGAATAAGTAATTCCCACTATAGTGGATTCTAACAGGGGTTGCTTTTATGAAATGGCTTTTGAATCACCATCTAAATAATTTCAGTTTTTACCTTTATTTTTTCTTAAGAGAAAACGACTTAAATAGTTCGGAATAGGCTTTCTTGACGTTGCTGAAAACGTTGCCTATAGTAGGGTTGACGACCCTGTCTATCTCTTCATGCAGGCTTGTATATCCCGGTTTGTCCATATTGAGTTCAACGATATCCAAGAAAATTCTCAAGTCATCCATATAACTCTTCTGAATGGCATATTTCACGATTTTCTGGAATTCATTGATATCCTTTGTATAGTTGAATCCGCGAAGTATGATGGCAATGTCTTTTTCTGATGCCCTAGCCCCCGAATTATCTTCCAGTTTGAAATTAAACATGCCCTTTTCATTTTCCACGATATCACGGTAACCAACCAATTTTACATAAGCCTCATATGTTCCCAACTCGGCTAATTTCTTAAATTCTTCTACAGATTTACCACGTTCCTCACGGTTAAGTTCTTGATCTGCAATATATCTTTTGGTGTACTCCTGTTCCTGTACGGCCTTAAGCTCAGCCATAGCCTGTGCTTCTAGTGCATCAGCCTGTGCTTCTAGTGCCTCAGCCTGTGCTCTTTGTGCTCTAGCTTGTTCTTTTTGTGCAACAGCCATAGCCTCTTGTCCTTTTCGGATTTCCTTAGCGGCATCTTTTGATACATGAGTGTGAAGATGTTCGTGATTTTCTTTTTTAAATAGTGCCATATTATATTAATTTTAAGAATAGTATTAAAGCGTTTCAAAAATTTGTTTGAATTTCAAGTGTAATAACCTTGTTAAAATTTTCGCAAAGATAAAAAACAGAATAGGGATTGTTTGGTTCATCTTGGTTCTTCTTTGCTGATCTGTTATAGTTAAAAGATGTTTTACCACAATTGAGATGTTTTTTTATTAAATTTGCGAAAGTAAAGAATACGAAATGAATAAAAGCGAGATATACGTTGCACTACAGCAGAAGGTTGAGATTGTTGCCGGGCGCAGTATGAACGCTCCACGCGATTATGATTACCTGTCGACACTAATTTTCGACAGGACAAAGGCATATCTTGCTCCAATAACATTAAAGCGTTTTTGGGGTTATCTTGGCGAGAAATATCGCAAGAAACCATACCGCAACACACTTGACATTCTTGCGATATACGCGGGATATACCAGTTTTGAATCCTTTGAGAACAGCCTGCTGGGCATGGAAATTGTAAGCAGCGACTACCTGCCCACCGAGGACCTGCAAACGGCATCCCTGCGCAAAGGCGCAAGGATAGAACTTAAATGGGCTCCCGACCGCTGCGTAAAAATAGAGTACGAGGGCTTTGACATGTTCCGTGTGATTGAGGCGGCAAACAGCAAACTGGCTGTGGGCGACACATTCCAATGTTACCACTTTGTAAATAACGAGCCACTGCATCTGCGTTGCCTTGTGCAGAACAATGGAAAGCCCACAGGCTTTGTGTGTGGCAGAACTGGTGGCATACAGTACAGAGTGTTTACCGAAGATTTGTGAGAAAGAGAAAATGATAACATCGGACTACATAAGCGACAACAACGCCTTTGACGAAAAGGTATTCATTGGTGACGTGGGTGTAACATCGCTGTCGTACAGGGTGAGCATTGATGGCAGGCAATACTTTATGAAACAGTTGCGCTCCGAGTTATTTCCTAACCAGGGCAATAGAGCTCTTTTTCACAAGGAGTATGAGCTTGGAAAAAAAATAGAGAGCCCATATGTGGTGAAGTATTATGATATTTGCGAAAGCGACGACAGACTGTACATTCTTATGGAGTACGTGCAGGGTGTTACCGTCGATGAGAAACTGACAAAGGAAAAGGGATTCTTTGCCAACGAACAGAATTTGTGGAAATTCACGTTGCAACTGCTCGAAGGTCTCAAGGCTTTTCACTCCAATGGAATTGCATACGTCGATGTGAGCCCCAATAACATAATGCTCACTCAAATAGGTAACAACGTAAAGATTGTTGACCTCGGTTTCTGCTTTAGCAACGAACATTGCCATATATTGGGAAGCACAAAGAATTTTACAGCTCCCGAACTAAACAACAAAGCCGCCGAAAATATCGACGAACGCACCGACATTTATGCAGTTGGTTGCCTATTGCGATACATAAAACAAAGAACCGGTGCTAAATATTCAAGAAATTTCTACCGGATTGTAAAGAGGTGTACAAGAAACTGCAAAGAGAAACGCTATGCCACAATAGACGAAATGATATTGTCTATAAAAAAACGCAACAGCAAACGTAACTCTTTAATAGCGTTGATTGTTATGCTGGTGCTTATGCCAATTGTCTATTCTGCACTTATTGGAAATTCAAAGCCCCAAAAACCTGAAGTTGCAACAACCATAGAAATTGAAGGCGTCATTTATAGAATATTATCGCATGACGAGAGAACATGTGAGGTTGTGGGTGGTTGTGGAAACAAAGAAGGTAATGCATATATATACCCCGAGATAACCTTAGACAACAAACAATACACAACAATAAGTATAGCCGATTCGACTTTTTACAAAAGCAAAATACTATCGGTGTACATTCCAGAGGGAATTAGGGACATCGGCAACAACGCCTTTTGTGAATGCGACTCAATAGTAAGCATTTCACTCCCCAGTACAGTGGAAAATATAAATGAATCGTTTACGAAAATGAAAAGGCTTAAAGCCGTAAAAATATCACCCGAGATAAAAAGTATTGGCAATACTGCATTTGTCGACTGCATATCACTCACATCTATCTATATTCCTGAAGGTATTGAACGCATAGAGCTGGATGCCTTCGGCCGATGCTCGGGCCTGAAGAATGTTTCACTGCCACAAAGCCTTAAAGTTATTGAACGCGGAGTTTTCTGGGAGTGCAAGGGGCTGGAGGAGATTACCATCCCTTCCGGGGTAGAGGAGATTGGCGACTACGCATTTTTCCACTGCGACAGCTTAAAACACGTCTATATTCACGCACATACTCCCCCTGCAATCACCACAATCTTCAAGAACAGCAATGCAGTGATACACGTGCCGTTCACCGCCTTGGAAAACTACAGAAAGCACCCCTACTGGGCAAAGTACAATATCGAAGGAGATTTATAGATGTCAAGCATTCCTTTCTCATAGTACAGTCATCCTGAACGTATGTGAAGGATCTCTTTCTTTCGCTTTGGTTGCGGAAAGACTACAACGTCTGCTGTAATTGTTTTTGTCACACGGAGTGAAAATTGCCGGCGATGGCGGTGACAAAACCGACTATTACCTTATCAATCTTTTCTTGCCGTCAATGACTTTCATTCATTCTGCGTGCGACTGACTGCTATCGGTGATGTCGACTATTGTATAGTTGCCAAGTATTTACAATGTTGTGCCACACGGAGTAGAAACCGCCGGCTATGGCTGTTACAGGGGTGAGGAAAGTGTAAGCGAACCATATCGCGAATACGGTGTTCTTTTGCCCGAGGGCCTGTCCGCCGGTGACAGTCTCGCCGTTGCGCGCACCGATGCGGCGCCCTGCATAGAACTGCAGAAGACAGCAGACGAGGGAGACGACACCTATCCCGGCCATGACAAGCAGCGAGAGACGCGCGTGAACTATCGCCCTTGTAGTTACGGCAATGGCAAGCGACAGAGCGACAAGCCACAGCAGGAACGGCAGGTTGCGTCCTTTCGTTACAAGCCAGCCATGTATACCCGGTGCGAAACGGCGCACCAATGATGCGCATAGCAGCGGAAGGAGCAGCAACGGGAATACTTTGCCCATTATCACAAGGAAAGAACCTCCTATGCCGAGTCCTTCAACGGGATGCGAGAAGGCAAGGAAGAGTGGTGCGACGATAGCCACAGCCATGTTTATCTGTATGGTATATGATACAAGCGATGCCGGGTTTCCTCCTAATTTTGCGGTTATGACTGCTGCTGCCGTAGCGGTGGGGCAGAGAAGGCACATCATTGCCGATTCGAGTATAATCCTTGTTCCTGAAGGCATCCCGTGGAAAAGTGCAAGCGCAAGCGATAGTAATATAAACGGTGTTATCTGGAATGCCAACAGCCAAAGATGCCACTTCTGTGGTTTCAGTTCCCTAAAGCGTACCTTGCAGAAGGTCACGAAGAGCATGGCAAAGATGAGCGCAGGCTGTATTATGGAAATCAGTGACGACACAATATTGCCGGTACCTTCGGGCAAGGGAATTGCCTTGTAGATGAAGTATGCTGCCACTCCGCTTATCATGGCTATCGGCAGTGACCAGTCGCGCAGGAATTGTGGAATCTTCATAACCGGCCTCCTTTCTCAAGCAGTTTCCATGCCTTAGGCAGGTATGCTGTTATGTCACCGGCTGTAAGTGCCCTCTCTCCAAGTTCCACTGCAGCAAGGTCTCCTGCAAGACCATGTACATACGCTGCAATGCGTGCCGCCTCTGTGCTGTCGTGACCTTGTGCAAGTAGCGCAACTATTATGCCTGTGAGTACATCACCGCTTCCGCCTGTAGCCATACCCGGGTTGCCCGTGCTGTTGAAATAGAGATTCCCGTCGGGGGCGATGATAGTGGTATATGCACCCTTTAGCAGGATTGTGATGTCATAGTCACGCGCAGTTGTGCGCACCGACATTATTGAATGGTAGCGGCAGGGGCTCTTCCCGAAAAGGCGTTCAAACTCTCCCGGATGCGGTGTTATTATGCTCCCCTTTGGCAATAACTTCAGCCAATCATTATGGCGTGAAAGGATATTGAGCGCATCGGCATCTATCACCAATGGGGTGTTGCAGTTCCTTATGAGGTTTAGTAATGCACTCTCGCTCTCTTTGCTTTTCCCGAGTCCGGGACCTGCTGCCACAGCATCGAATCCTTTTGTGTCAATATTATCGCTGAAACAGCATTCGTTGCTGTCGATGCTTGTCATTGCCTCGGGGACGGATGTCTGCACAATTGCGTTGTTGCATGCAGGGACATGTACAGTCAGCAGTCCCACACCTGAACGGAGCGCAGCGCGTGCCGCGAGCACAGAGGCTCCTGCCATTCCTTTTGACCCGGCAACAATCAGTGCACGCCCGAAATCTCCCTTATGCGCATGCTTTGTACGGGGTTTCAGCAATGCTGTTATCTCCTTTTCATCGGTAAAATGCAGAGGCGAAGGCTCCTTGTCTATCCACTCCTGTGAGAGCCCAATGTCAAGTATTGACATGTTGCCTGTAAACCGGGCATTTTCGGGCATTAGGATCGAAAGTTTTGGAAAGTGCAGTGTCAATGTATCAGTCGCAGATACCACGACGCCCGATAGAGGGTGGTTATTCTCTCCCAACAATCCCGACGGCATGTCCACTGCCACCACACGGCAACCGGAAGCATTAATTCCATTTATTACATCGGCAAAGACGGAGTCGTGGACATGCATGTTCAGTCCGCTGCCGAAGAGTGCGTCGATTATGACACTCTCCTTTTCAAGCGCCGGCATGGTAAAACTGCTGCCGGCCTCGGTGATATCCACACCTGTACTTTTCAGGCGCTCAAGATTCACTGCGCAGTCGGTCGATAGTTTCCCTTTGGGGTTTATCAGCCATACCTCTGTTTTGCATCCCTCGGCTGCCAGCATACGTGCGACGGCAAGTCCGTCGCCTCCGTTGTTCCCCGGGCCGGCAAACACGGCAAAACAGCATCCTGCATAGCGCTCCAGAATAGCAGCCGTTAGTGCGCGGGCTGCACGTTCCATAAGGTCTATGGAAGCGATAGGCTCATGCTCGATAGTGTAGGCATCGAGTTCCTTTACCTGTGCAGTATAAAAGAATTTCATAAATTGTATTTACAGCAAAAGCGCGTTTAGTGAGATTCTTCACTTCATTGCATTCCGTTCAGAATGACAAAACAACGTTTAGTTATCGGTGAGTTTTGCAAAAGCAAAACGATCCAATGACCTCTTCTTTAGTTATCGGTGAGTTTTGCAAAAGCAAAACGATCCAATGACCTCTTCTTTTGTTATCGGTGAGTTCATTAGTGTAACAATGAACGAACCAATGCTCTTTTGTTTTGTTATCGACAAGTTTTGTAGCAACAGGTCAAACGTAGCACTCCCACCCCTCCGCCAGTAAACTGGCACCTCCCCTCAGGCAGAGGAGGAATTTAGGTTATGCCGTTTGGGTTGCGAAAAGCAAAACGAGTCAATGACCTTTTTTTGTTATCGACAAGTTTTGCTGCAACAGGTCAAACGTAGCACTCCCACCCCTCCGCCAGTAAACTGGCACCTCCCCTCAGGCAGAGGAGGAATTTAACTTATGTCGTTTGGGATGCGAAAAGCAAAACGAGTCAATGACAGTGCAAATATAGAATGACACACCGACAATGTTATCTACAAAACACTGCTGAGATATTCCAACCCCTCCTTGTACCCGTCGAATCCTTTGCCGCAAATAGTCTTTTGGGCATAGAGCGATACATAAGAGAAGCGGCGGAACTCCTCACGGGTGGAGATGTCGGTAAGATGAACCTCTGCGGTTGGCAATGCCACAGCTTTCAGTGCATCGAGTATCGCAACGCTTGTGTGGGTATAAGCAGCCGGGTTGATGAGTATACCGTCGAATACACCGTATGCAGCCTGAATTTTGTCCACGATAACACCCTCATGGTTCGACTGGAACAGCTCCACCTCAAGCGAAAGTTCTGCGGCAGTCGAGATAATGAACGCCTCAAGCGCCTTGAAGTTTTTAGCTCCGTAAAGCTCAGGCTCGCGCAACCCCAGAAGATTGAGGTTAGGACCATTGATTACAAGTATCTTTTTCATATATAAGTGCACGTTTTCAAGTTGCTAAGATACAACAAACGGTTTAAAATATGAAACTTGAATGCGGTTATATGAGAATACAAACAACGAATACCGCATGCGGTCTTCGTTGTTATGCCCTTCATAAAAGTCACTGCGGCAAGGTGGCTTGTTTTTTATTCTGCCACGAAACAATATTTATTGCACTTTGCGGCAAAATAAGCTCATATAAACTTGCCACGAAATAAACTTTTAGTATCTTTGTGGCAAAATAATAGAACTATGGATGGTATAATTGGTCGCAAAAAAGAGCAAAAGGAACTGGAGCGGGTTTATAATTCAAATAAGGCCGAGTTCGTGGTTGTTTACGGAAGAAGGCGCGTGGGTAAGACATATCTTGTGAGAGAGTTCTTTCAGGATAGGTTGGATTTTTACCACACTGCACTTTCGCCAATAGAACTTGAAGATGAATATTTAGCAGAGAAACAACTGCAAGCGTTCTATCATTCTTTGAAACGCTATGGTGCAGTAGATATTGAAAAAAGACCGAAAGATTGGTTCGAGGCTCTTGAGATGCTCATCACTTTGCTCGAGAGTAAAGGCAATGATAAGAGGCTGGTTGTTTTTATAGATGAACTGCCCTGGATGGATACCCCGCGTTCGGGTTTCATCACAGCCTTTGAGCATTTTTGGAATGGTTGGGCCGCTGGGCAAAAACATATTATGCTCATTGTGTGCGGCTCTGCAACATCGTGGATTTCCGACAAGCTCCTACAAAACAAAGGTGGACTTTACGGGCGTACGACCTACGAAATGCACCTTTCGCCGTTTACACTTGGCGAATGCGAGGAGTATATGAAGAGCGAAGGTATCATTATGGACCGTTACGAGCAATTGCAATGTTATATGGCAACGGGCGGAATACCATATTACCTTTCTTATATAGATAAGAGTGAAAGCCTCACACAGAATATAGACCGCCTCTTCTTTGACAAAAAAGGAAAACTGAGAGGTGAATTTGACCGCTTGTACGCCTCGCTTTTTGCATCGCCGGAAAAATATATAAAAATAATAAAACTGCTTTCCCGGAAACGCGAAGGATATACAAGGGAGGAGATTGCAAAGGAAACCGGGCTGCCATACGGCGGTGGATTGACAAAAATGCTTCGGGCATTGGAGAGCAGCGACTTTATTATGTCCTATGTCTATTACAACCACTCGCTACGTGAGGTCTATTACAAACTCACCGACCTGTATACATTGTTCTATCTTTACTTTATCGACAAGAAGAATGCCGGACCAAACTACTGGAAAAATAATCTTATGTCACCGGCGTTGAATGCTTGGCGTGGCTTTGCCTTTGAAGAGGTATGTTTCGTGCACCGTGAGAGGATAAAACAGGCATTAGGCATAGCTGCTGTGCAAGCAGAAATCTCTCCTTGGCGAAGCAAATTGACAGAAGGAGATAGAGCGCAAATAGATATGCTTATAGACAGGGCTGACAGGGTAGTAAATGTTTGCGAAATGAAGTATTCTACAGACGATTACACTATTGACAAGAAATATGATGCAGAACTGCGACGTAAGTTGGATGTATTTGCCAATGAAACAAAATGTCGCAAGGCATTGCATACAACCTTGGTAACGACTTATGGACTTACAAAGAATGAATATAGTGGCCGTATCCAAAATGTCATAACAATGGACTCTTTATTCGGCTGATAAAAATAGTTTCACATTAGGACCTCGCTTGCAGAGAAATACTGTAGGTGAGGTTTTTTAGTGACCATCCGCTAAAGTACACGTTGTAAAAAAACATCAAGGGCTGCAACTCCAATTGAAAGGATTGCAGCCCTTGTAGTCATTTATCAGTTTTCCACTTATGTGGTAGCAGTTGCAGCAATTCGTTATATGAAGCCTTCTGCATATACGGCATCTTTGCAATCACATCGTTCAGATACTCTCTGGGATTCACTTCATGCGCCTTACAGGTGGCAAGCAACGAACAGACAACACTCATACTGACTGCCGCTTCATGATTGCCGCAAAACAGATAGTTCTTTCTTCCCAGTGTGACCGGCCTGATGGCATTTTCCGCCAGATTGTTGTCTATGCGTATACGTCCATCTTCCAGATATCGCATCATGTTGTCCCAACGGGTATAGGCATATGTAATGGCCTTGCCTATCAGGGAAGATGGACTGTACTTGATCCCTTCGGTTTCCATCCACAGCTTAAGCGCCTGCATTATGGGCTTTGATTTCTCCTGGCGCTCCTGCTTTCTCTGCCCGGCAGTCAGTTCTCTTTCATCGCAATCGTGTTCTATGCGATATAGCAGCTGTATTTCTTTCAGGGCATGTTCTGCCATTTCTTTGTTCTCTTTTATCGCCTGTTCAAAATGGCGGCGTATATGAGCC
Organism: Bacteroidaceae bacterium; assembly: GCA_017398805.1. GTDB lineage: Bacteria > Bacteroidota > Bacteroidia > Bacteroidales > Bacteroidaceae > HGM04593. The sequence continues at coordinate 9,568 of JAFQEZ010000105.1, forward strand.
ATGCAGTTGACTATGTGCACGTCTTTACGGGTCTTGAAGGCCGATTCGTAGCCGTCAAAACCGTCACATTGAAAATAACCGTTGAAGCCTTCTGTCAGTTTCTCTATTACCGTGCCGCTTCTCGAACCGTTGTTATAGTGGAAGAGCACCAACCGCTGCTCGACGGCTCTGACCAGCCAGAGGTACTCCTTGTTCATCTTATGCGTGGATTTGTCCATGACCGGTACCGTCGTTTCATCACCCTGAAGATAGTCTGATTTCATGATTTCTGATTTCAGTACTTCATAAAGCGGTTTCAGGAGTTCTACTGTCGGCTTGAACCAGCCGTCAATAGTGCTCTCGCTTGCCTTGAAGCCCAAATGACGGAACTGCTGTACCTGACGGTAGAAAGGTAGATGATATTCATATTTTTGAAGGAGTATCTCTGCCAGGAGCGTCGGACCGGCTATGCCCTTGTAGATTGGCAGTAATGGCAATGGGGCTATCTCGACACTTCTCATTCCGCTTGGAGGAAGTGATGTGTTGTCCCTGAGACCATACTTGGGACGGATGATTTCCTTTATGTATAGCTGCCCGGGCTTGTGCTCCACTACACGGGTCACTTCTTCTCCGATTTTCTTGTACAGATTCATGTCGATACCTTCCGGCTCGATGACCACCTTCTCCAATACTGGAAGATCCTCCATCATTTTGCGGTTCTTGCGCTCCCGTTTCCTCTCTGCGGTTGTTTCCGGGAGGGAGTCGACAGCCTTGTCACGGGCTTCCATGATTCCGGTGGCATTTTCCGGTAGCTGTCCGCTGAACAAATCAAGCTGGTTCGGGTCGTATGCTGCCAGTTTCTCCGATTTGCGGCCGAAGAGTTGACGGTTGAGCCAGGCGACCTGTGCCGTAAGTTCATCAATGCGTTTCTGGAGGGAGTTGTTTGTGGCGGACAATGAAGAAACGGTACTATTGAGCGTCTCTATCGTCTTCATCAAAATATCCTTTTCTGTCATTGCCCGTGTTGTTTTTTCGATACATAAAGATACGAAAAAACTTCAGCCTACGCAAGTAAAACATGCGATTTGTTCTATCCTCCAAACGTATATTTTATCCTCGAATCTCATACCGTGTATTCATTACGCCGGGCCCTAAGACGTCTGAGACGAGTCTCCGGTATTTCCTGTATGCCTTCGACCATTATCACAAGATCGCGCCATTCCATATTATAGGATTGGGACTCCTTGTCATACGATGGTGTCTTAAAACGGCCGGCTTCCAGGCGCTTTACATACATTACCAGTCCACCATCCTCGGCATGGATGAGTTTCATCAGCTTCCTGCTTCGGCCGATAAAGATGAACACGTCGCCATTCTTCACACTGCGCCCCATGCGCTCATGAACAACACCGCACAAAGAACTTATGCCTTTACGCATGTCGGTATTGCCGGGACAAAGGAAATAACGCATCGTATCATTAAGGCAGAACATGGCAGTCTGTATATGAAGTTATCATGCGAAGGGCGATTTCTTCCATGCCGGCACTGAGAATGGCGATGACACCGTTGGGATATTTGACTCTGATCTCTCCATTGGGAAAACCATTGGATTGGAAAGAGGATGGAAGGATTTTGACCGGAGCAAGAGGAACAGGATGCTCGTCGGGAGATTCTATCAGGAATTTCTGACGCCAGTAATTGTAGTTGGAATAACTGATACGATTTTCACGGAGATAAGCCATGAGCCCAAGGCCGCTGGAAAGATAATCGTCGTGCAGTTGAAGGAAGTCTTTTTTTGTCATAATATTAAAGTTGTAGTTCTGTAGCAATATTGCCGATGCAAAATTCACACAAAACTACAACTGTTACAACGGGTACTTTAGCGGATGGTTACGTTTTTTATCGCAGTGTCCAAAAAAACGAGAACCCGTCTGAGTTCTCGTTGTGATGCCACTAGAAAATGAGTTCCATTCCTAAATGGCTCTATATCACTGCGGTTCCCGCGAAAATAAACTGCACCTCGGCATAGTTTAAACAAGTTTATCTCTGCTCTCGGTTTGTATTATTCTTGTCGTTAAAGAATTGCTACAAACGTAGTCTCCCGCTATTGCTCCACCTCAGTTCGGAATCCACACTTTGCATATTATACTATCAGTGATAATTGCATATTTGGGTTAATGTCGCACACACCTCAACCTATCATAAAATATAGAAAAAGCACGATTTTTACATATTATATGATAGGTTGAGCAAAATTACTGATTGTTTGTTATGCTATTTTTCAAAGCTATACCCTTTGCTGTAAGGCGGTATTTTTGATTCCGACTATTGGGCTTATCAGGAATTGTAAGTTCTACATAACCATTACTAATAGCAGGATTCAAATAGTCCGTTCTAAAATAATCTCTATTTTTAATTGACAATAAGCTCTGCAAATCCGAACGCCCCATCTCACCAGTCAATATAGAAACAAGTTTCTCCACTTGTACACTTGCATGGTCACTTGCATGGTCATTTTGGTCGCCAATGGCGAGTAAATTATTACTCCTCCTGCTCATAGTAATATGAGTAGTCTATACCCTTCATAAAGGTTTCACGGTCGTTGATTTTGTCGGTCAAAGCAGACTGCAAAAGACGCTTAATATCCGACGAGTCAGCAACACTTTTTTGCATCGTATTCAAGTAGTCATTCTTGTCAATCTTGCTCCAATCAACGCATTTCTGCAACTGCTTTTTGAGAATCAAATCGAGCCAAATACGGGTAGCACGGCCATTGCCCTCACGGAACGGGTGGGCGATGTTCATCTCGACATACTTGTCAGCAATCTCCTCGAAAGTCGTTTCGGGCATCTGTTCGATTGTTGCGAGTGTCTGCGGAAGGAATTGCGCCATTGCAAACTGGAAGCCACCCTTGGCGATATTCACCGTACGAATCTGTCCGGCAAAATCGTACAAACCGCCAAACAGGTAGGCGTGGATCTGCTGCAAGCCTTTTACTGTGCCGACCTCGATATTGTCAATTAAACTACTCTCAAAAAGGGCATAAGCCTTCGATTTGCTCTTGCCGTCAATAGTCTCATCGCTATTTGTAAACCACTCGACAAAACGCATCGCACGGGCATTAGGAAAACTCTTTGCGAGGAGCAGAACACCATCGTAGTCGAGGACATCAGCGAGTCGTCGCTTGCCATCGGGCGCAAGTAATTTCAACTGGTTAGTACCACTAACCACTTCACTATTCTTGCCTTTGAGCTTTGTTTTGAGATACTTCCAGTAGTTTCGGTTTTTCTGGTAGTCGTCTTGGTCGTTCAGCACCCCAACGATATCGAGCACAGAAAACCACCATTTGGACTTTTCCTCATCCCAAACAGCTCGCACCTCCCGGTCATTATAGAATCGAATGGATATTTTTGACATGTGCTATCTATCTTTTAACATCCTTTATTTTTATCTTTATTATACTCTTTTCTCAATATCAAGTTCTGAGGTCAATTCTCTTTTGTATTCTATGCGGTTGGTTTCGGTCATGTTAATGTATTGTTTGTTTATGCACTATAACAAAAATAGTACTTTTTCTTTATTTTATGATAGGTTGAGATGAGGAATTACCAAATCAATAATTATACAACACATTCAGTTTTAAAATGGCAGTTCGTCAAAATCATTGTTAATATGTTTATTCAATCTGAATATATTACTATATCGCACTCTTCCATATTTACCCATATCCTCCTGTGGGGTAAGCAATGGATTAAAAGATTCTGTTGAATGAATCAATATTGATTCTTCAGTATTAATAGATAGCAAACTTCTATATTGATTAGAATTTGTATACGAACGAACTCCATAGGATGGACTACCGCATAAGAGAAAGGCTTCGTTATCTTTGTACAGAATAGTTCTATCATAATAACGCAGGACGCAACCCGACGGAACAACGGCATAAGACATAATCTTATTACACCCCTTTGATTCTTTTATAATTTTCTTATATGTACCTCCTGTTCTTTGCTTAAAATCTGTAGCAAAAAAAGTTCCATCTTTTAATTTTAAGAAAGCAGAGGAGCCACTATTGAAACAATAATTTAAATCATTTCTTTCTATCTGCAATTCATTAAGCAACGGATCCATATCATCAATCTGAATGGCAAATTTATCAATACGTTTGAATTCACCACTTTTTCTCAATGTGTGATAATTCGGGGTTTGCTTGTTTGTTCTTTCGTACTGATTATGTATGTATTGAAATCTACTGCTAGCATCATAGTTCAAAATATCAGTCTCTTTCCAATCTGTGCGTAATGAAGTTCTATTTACATCTGGATTATCTTTCACTTTTATATGCTTGTCATCAATTAACGAAGAAGAAAATAAACCTTCTTCATCAGCAGATATTGCAATGACACCATATTTCGCATTGACAGATACGACTCTAGAATCGAACACTTTATTAATTTTTCCAGATGAGACTTTCGCTTTGTCATCTTGTGAAATAATACTTTCATATAATCCGTCTTCACATCCGATAAATAATCTCATGGCATAAAGGCGGATATCAAGCGGTATAGAGTTCCATTCTCCTATATTGTGAAAATATTTCTCAATATCTTGAAATAAGATTGAGAAGCAAATTTCTTTTTGAGCCTTCTTCCATTCACGAAGTATAACATCGCGAACTCCATTAACTCCTAAAAATAATCTACCTGCTGCGGTGTTTATATAGTCGTTATGAAGAAAAGCCAATTCAAATAAATTTCTGTAAGAAGGGTATTGTTCTTGTAATATTCTAACAATATGCGTAAATGATATATATGCAATTCTCCCATTCTCAAAGAATACATATAGATTCCCTGCATATAAATACGAATCTATAGCATTAAGATTATCAATTGAAAAATTTAAAGTTTTCATATTTCTCTTTTTAACAAACTGCGATAATTACGAGTGGAAATATTAGGAGAGTTTTTCCAACTTTTAATAATCTCTTCACTTATTTCGCTTGATGAAATAGGATATCCATGCCATGGACTAGCTTCAGTATCTGGGAAAAATGCAATTCTTTCTTCATTATCTTTCCCCAAAATTTCATCCATATTATCAAGAAAACCGTATAACCCTCCATCCCCATGATTTTCTACATAATTTATATTAGCAACTCTAAATACTTCATACTGTTGTGGCGGTTTTAAACACCATCTAGTTTTGTTTGCTCTCTTTTTTGCTGTTGGATTATGATACGAAGCTGGGAGGTAATATAGTCCATTTCCTGTTGGCCCATATGTTCCATCGTTATTTCGTATAATTAATGGATAATTGTATGCCATAGTTGTTTTGTTGTTAATAAAACTATATTAAACATCATATTATTTGAATTATTGTCTTGATAATATTATACTATTTTCTTCTATCATCTTTGTAAAAACTATTTGCTATTTTTCAAATCATCTATCAAATCCCAACCATTTGCTGTTAATTGATACTTTTGATTTCTGCTATTAGGCTTGTCTGGTATTGTCATTTGAATAATTTCTGCATCTAACAAAGGATAGATATACTTCTTACGAAACTTAGTTCTATCGCTATAACTCATATATGATAACATCTCTGCGATAGTTCTTGTTTCCTGGCAGAAAATCAACAACTTACCAACATCTTCAATATCAACTACTGACTTAGTGCCGACTTGGTGCCGACTTGGTGCCAACTTAGTGCTTTCATGAGCACTTATAGGTAAAGTTATACGAATAAAGTTATCTGTAAACTTGAAGCAATCTTCGCCATAAGCACGCAAGATACGAGGAATACCAGAGCCTAACGACTCTACCAATTCCACATCGCGGTAGATGCGCATCAATTCCTTATTGCGTGGAATTGATATACCATTGAAGAATTCTTCTCTTGTGAGAGATTCGGGCAGACGACCAGCAGAAGTTATCTCGAGTCTGTCGGGGAATATCTCAAACTTAGGCGGAACTTCAAATGAGTAGTCGTTATGCACAATAGCATTGATAACAGCCTCGCGCAAAGCGACCTTATTCCACAGAGGAGTTTCAATACGCTCCATTGGAGTTATTGTTGCAGCAACCTTGTTTTCAATATCCAACCTTGATAATACACTCTTGGTCGCTTTTATAAGAGAGCAGTATCCATACTCGTTATTCTCTACCAAATCGCAACGGTCAAGACTTGAATACTTTGCCACCTTGATTGAGTTGCCATTCTCGTCAGCAAGCAGATATGCCACATAGTTGTACTTGCCATCATCTGTAAGCAACTCCAATGTACGCTTAAAATTATCATTGAGTCTTTTACCTCGCTCATCATAATAGATACGCAGCTGTTCAAAACTCAAATCTTGACGATTGGATACTATACGACCAATGGAGTTACGAGTACGCATAGCAAACAGACGGTCAATCTGTTCCTGCGGCATAGGCTCGGCAGATGTTCCAACACGCATATACGCACCTCGGGGAGTCATTCCATACTTCGTTTTGAAATATGGCTTCTCAATACCACTCGCCACTGTAACCTTGATAATGCTACGTCCATCCTTTTGCTCCTCAGCAATATCAAATAAGCCCATAGCGGACGGAGAAATATTATGCTTAATGCGGTCTTTTAACCTCAACATACAATCATCTACATCACTCACGCCCACAGTTGGACCATCCTTATCAATGCCGATATAGATGTATCCACCCTCCTTGTAGTTAAGGAAAGCCACAACCTCCTTCTCAGTATCAACCTCAGAGGTCAATTCTCTTTTATATTCTATGCGGTTGGTTTCTGACATGTTAATGCATTGTTTGTTTATGCACTATAACAAAAGTAGTACTTTTTCTTTATTTTATGATGGGCTGAGTGCAAATTTGCGCGTTTGATTATTTTTTAGTCGCAGGTCTTATTCAAAAAAGTGAGATATGTCCCACATTTTTGAGAAATTTAATGTATCAGTAATTGAGCAGTAAAGAAATTCTTGATAGTTCAAAACAAAAGAACTCACAAGTCAATATTGCGAGTTCGCTGATATTATAAATGTCTCTTTTCTGATAATTATTAACCACATGGACTGGGTGCTAACAGGGTGCCGACTAGGTGCCAACATAGTTCTATCTTAGTGCCTACTTGGTGCCATCATGGGCACTATCATGAGCAGTTCATGAGCGCTAAACTTATAAAATGGAGATGTCGTTTGTTGTAAAGCAACAGTTTAAGGGGGATGATGAAGTTTTATTATCTGTCTTATTCTGCATCAATAAGAAATTCCTTATCTGAGTGCAAAGATGTTTTTTTACTTCAATCCGTATAAAATAACAACATGTTTGCATATTTGCATATTACACTAAAAGAGCTATTAAAATAAAGAATAAGTTCGCTCAAGTTGTATATCACGCAAAATATTTGTATTTTTGCGGTTAATTAGGAGAATTGTGCAACAAAGACAATTCCCTGTAAGTAATAAAGACGTTTGTTTCAATGAGAACAGATATTAATCATAGTAAGCAGCAGTTGGCTGACGCTTTTTTTCAGCGTTTGGTGGATTCTTATGGATATTTACCAGAGCAAATGGAATTTAATGTAGCGGTATCT
>JAFQEZ010000106.1 GCA_017398805.1 Bacteroidaceae bacterium
GATGATTGTACCTTCTCGTTGGTTTGCAGGAGGTCGAGGTCTTGATGATTTTAGAGATGAGATGCTACATGACGAAAGGATACGCACCATTGTTGATTTTCCAATTTCTTCAGAATGTTTCCCTGGTGTAGAAATTAAAGGTGGTGTATGTTATTTTCTGTGGGATAGAGATAGTAAGGGGGATTGCGAAATTAAGACCATGAGAAATAATGAAGTATCAACAATGCGGAGACCTTTGCTTGAGAAGGGGTGTGATACATTTATTAGATATAATGATGCTATTTCAATATTAAGAAAAGTTCAAGCATTCAAAGAGCCGACTATGAATACTCAGGTTAGTTCTCAAAAACCTTTTGGCTTTAGAACTTTTGTAAAAGGAAAAGAAAAACCATTTATTGGAGCTGTAAAGCTGTATGCAAACAAAACCGAGGGTTATGTAGATAGAGCCGAGATAACTCAAAATATTTCTTGGGTAGATGAATATAAGATATATATAACTCGTGCTTATGGAGCAGGCGAAGATTTTCCACATCAGATATTAAACAAACCTTTCTTGGGTGAACCGAATACATGTTGTACTGAAACCTATATGGTAATAGGACCTTATGCCAATAAAAAGAGAAGTGAAAATGTGCTCTCATATATCAAGACTCGATTTTTTCGATTTATGGTATTATTGAAGAAGAACACCCAAGATGCACCTGCAAGAGTTTATTCCTTTGTCCCTATTCAAGATTTTACAAAAGAGTGGACTGATGAAAAACTGTACGCTAAATATGGCTTAACAGATGATGAGATATCTTTTATTGAATCAATGATACGCCCAATGGATTAAAAATGTATTGCACTATGAAAAGACATTTGCTCTTAAAATTTGCAAACCGTACATAGCATACATTATTTTTGTAGAAAACTCGAAAGATTATGAATATAGAACAGATGATAGAAATTTATCCCCAAAGACCCCATTTGGTTATTTTGGGAGCAGGTGCAAGCAAAGATGCAATGCCTGATGGGGATGCCAATGGCAAGCCTTTACCCGTTATGAGTGAGTTTATTAGCACCCTTAACTTAACTGATTACATAGGAAAGATAGAGGGAGTTCCCAAGACTGACAACATAGAGGATGTGTATTCTTGGTTAGCGAACCAAGAGCGTTTTGTCGATGAGCGTATTGTTGTAGAGAATGAAATTAGGGAGTATTTCTCAAATATCACACTACCAGATACCTTAACAAAATACGATCTACTAGTGTTATCCCTTCGGCAAAAAGATTGTATTGCAACCTTTAATTGGGATGGATTATTGGTACAAGCATACCAAAGAATGCAGAAGATTACTACAGACCTACCACAAATGGTTTTTCTACATGGCAATGTTGAGGTTGGTTATTGCCCAGAGTGTAAAACTTATGGTTATTGGTTTGCAAAATGCCATAAATGTGGAGAACAACTACAAAGTGTACCTCTATTGTATCCTGTAAAAAATAAAAATTATCAAAAGAATGAGTTTATTAGTGAACAATGGAAAATCTTAGAGGATTTTATTTCCAAAGCAGCACTGATTACAATATATGGATATAGTGCTCCAAAGACAGATATTGAGGCTATCAATATTCTAAAAAAGGCCTTTGCTCGGTTAGGGACACCACGATATTTTGATATAATTGAAATAATAGAGCATCCAAAATTTGACACGAAAAACATTAGTGAGGCGTGGTTAGACTTATCAGAGATGGCAAGAGACCATCTTGAACTTCGCAGGTCAGTGTTTGATAGTTATATGTTCAGAAGTCCCCGCCGTTCACTTGAATTTTTACACAAGAATCGAATAGCTTCATCGTGGTGGGGAGAATCGAGTATCAAATTCACACAAGAAGACATTAATGAAGATAAGATATCCGCATTAGAAACAAAGATTTTACCTCTACTAAAAAATGAAGATAGTGGTAATCCTGATGTCATTTAATAAAATATGCCAAACAACTTCTTCCCTCAACGCCCGACTGTTACTCCAACGATATACGCATATCGCCTGATTGGAGTTGATTCCCACAAAGGCTATTTGAAAGTAGGCTATACCGACCGTACAGCCAAAGAACGCATAGATGAACAACTGCACACAAGCAAAGTGCAGTATGAGATTGTATTGGTGGAGTCGGCAATGAGCAACGATGGCTCTTGCTTTACCGATAAGGATGTTCATCGTCTGCTTGAACGCAAAGGTTGCAAACGCCTTAACCCGCTTGACAAAACCGATGAGTGGTTCCGCTGCTCGGTTGCTGATGTTATGGCTGCTATCTTGTCACTCCGCACAGGGGTTGCGAACGAGGAGAACAGAACGCAAAACTTTACCATGCGCCCCGAGCAGTTCCGTGCAGTAGAGCAGACAAAAACTTATTTTGAACAAGCAAAGAACTCAGAGCCTAACCGCATACCCAAGTTCCTTTGGAACGCAAAAATGCGTTTCGGAAAGACATTTGCCTCGTATCAGTTGGCAAAGAAAATGTGCTTGTCTCGTATCTTAATCCTCACCTTCAAACCCGCAGTTGAATCGGCTTGGCGTGAAGACCTTGTTTCACATATCGACTTTGAGGGGTGGCAATATATCTCCAACAAGGATGCTCGCAACAACAATCTGAACATAGACCAAGAGTACCACAGAGCGGACAAATCAAAACCCATAGTTGTGTTCGGTTCGTTCCAAGACCTGCTTGGTACAAACGAGAGTGGCGGAATCAAGACTAAGAATGAGTTTATACACGCCACCAATTGGGATTTGGTAATCTTTGACGAATACCACTTTGGTGCTTGGAAGGAGCGTGCAAAGGAGCTGTTTGAAAAGGAGGACGAAGAAAGTGCAGTAGATTTTGATGCCGAGAAGTACAAGAAGGACGAGGCTAACAATGCCATAAATGAATCGTGGTTGCCAATCTCAACAAAGTATTATCTTTTCTTGTCGGGCACTCCGTTCAGAGCTATAAACAATGGTGAGTTTATAGAGGAGCAGATTTTCAACTGGACTTACAGCGATGAGCAACGGGCAAAAGCAGAATGGAAAGGGAGCGATAATCCGTACTTTGCCTTGCCCCGAATGGTAATGCTCACCTACCGTATGCCCGATGAGATACAAGAGGTAGCCAAACAAGGAGAATTTGACGAGTTCGACCTCAATCTGTTCTTTGCAGCAGAGGGTAAAGGCGAGAATGCTCGTTTCAAATATGAGAATGAGGTACAGAAATGGCTCGACCTTATTCGTGGCGGTTATTTGCCAGCAAGTGTAGATGATTTGAAACTCGGACAAGACAAGCGACCTCCAATGCCATTCAGCGATACAAGGTTGCTTAATGTACTTTCGCATACATTGTGGTTTTTGCCCAATGTGGCATCGTGCTTTGCAATGGCAAACTTGCTGAAGCAACGACAAAACAAATTCTATCACGACTACAAAGTGATAGTATGTGCCGGAACAGCAGCCGGTATAGGCCTTGATGCACTGCATCCAGTTCAAGCCAATATGGGCGATCCTTTGGAGACAAAGACCATTACACTCACTTGCGGTAAGCTGACAACGGGTGTAACAGTAAAGCCCTGGACAGGTATATTTATGCTCCGCAATTTGAAAAGCCCCGAGACCTATTTTCAGGCTGCGTTCCGCGTGCAGAGTCCTTGGGAAGTTAAGAACGAAGAGGGAAGCAAAACCATAATGAAGAACGAGTGCTATGTATTCGATTTTGCACTCGACCGAGCTTTGCGTCAAATATCGGATTACAGTTGTCGCTTGGATATAAACGAGAGTAATCCCGAAGCAAAGGTAGGCGAATTTATCAAATTCTTGCCGGTATTGGCTTACGATGGTAGTAGTATGAAAGAGGTCGATGCACAGGATATTCTCGATATTGCATTGGCAGGAACATCGGCGACACTGCTTGCAAAGCGTTGGGAATCGGCTCTGCTTGTCAATGTGGATAACGATACACTCAAGCGCTTGCTTGCAAGCCCCGAGGCAATGAAAGCCTTGATGAACATCGAGGGCTTCCGCAACCTTAACAGTGACTTGACAACCATCATCAACAAATCCGAGGCTGTCAAGAAGGCAAAGAAAGAAAATCCCGACCCGACACCAAAGGAGAAGAAGGAGCTATCAGCCGAGGAAAAGGAGATGAAGAGCAAGCGCAAGCAGATACAGGAGAAACTCATCAAGTTTGCTACCCGAATCCCTGTATTTATGTACCTGACCGACTACCGCGAGCGTTGCCTGAAAGATGTTATCACGCAGTTAGAGCCGGGCTTGTTCAAAAAAGTTACAGGCTTAAGCGTTGAGGATTTCAATATGCTTTGCTCGTTGGGCGTGTTCAACGCACCGCTAATGAACGATGCTATCTTCAAATTCAAACGATACGAGGATGCCAGTCTTACTTATACCGGCATTGACAAACATACCAATGATGAGGTCGGCGGTTGGGACACCACTATCCGCAAAACTCAATATGAGAAGCTGTTCTATAATCAGCAATCCTCTATGAGTGAGATTGATTATAGTTCATATTCAAAGAGTAACGAAACTACTGAATATAAGCGTACAGAACAGCAAAGAACGGCTATAAAGGTAGAGAAGCCTAAATCAACGTGCATTGTCCAATCTGAGCCAGCGAGGTCGGCAGCACCTTCTATTCCAACATCTTCTGCAGCTCCCAACAAAGCCGAAATTGACCTTAAAGCCCAATTAGAAGCATTGGCCGTGGATAGCACCGTGCTTCACAAGAAATTCGGCCGCGGCACTATAGTGAAGATTGACAAGAGCGCAAAGTTCATCCACATAAAATTCTACGCCAGCGAAAAGAAATTCATCTTCCCCGATGCGTTTGTAATGGGATTCTTGGAGGTGGAATAATAATTTTTAATCCATACTTAAACATCCCTTGTCATGAAAGAACAAGGGGCGTTTAAGTATCAAATGCATTAATTAGTAGTCAATTACAATAACACTTTCTCGAAGCTTTCCAATCTTATCGCTTTGCTGAGGACTAGTTTTTAAATCTCTAGCTTTTCGTATTTCTCTAACACGGAAACCGCATGATTCAGCAATATCTGCTATTATATAATCAACAGGAACTTCGACACCATAATATGCTGAATTTGCAACGTTAAAATAAATGACACCACCTTTACGCATTTTCTTCGAGAATGCAGAAAATAGGAACTGCATATCTTCAAAATATGCACATATCATATTTATAATGTCCGAATTCCAAGTTTTACTTGTGTTGTTAGACATTTCTGATAAGCACGCTTTAAGCCGTCCATTATCTATTGGAGTAATTCTCTCATAAGAAACTTGCACGTGAGAACGTAATGTGTTTTTACGCAATGCACGAAGTTCCTCATGGGAGTTTATAAGTTGTAGAACTTTTAACTCCAACATATATATATCTGTGTAATCTCTTGAGTTTAGATATGGAGGTGATGTTATAATCAGGTCTATTTCTCCATCAGGCACATGCTGTATAGACTTTCTTACATCGCCCAAATAACATATCTCAGAATTATGCACAGTAGGATTCTCTTGTGAGATGATTCTAATATCCTCTGCAAAAATTGAATTTAATTTGTCCAAGAAGAAATTATGGATCTCCTTTCGGTTAAAGATTCTAGTTTCCCATCCTTTTTTGTACGACAAACACTTGCCATTACGAAACATGTTGCTTGCTTGAACTATGATTGACGCTAGTGCGATTGTAAATAAATTCTTATAATCATCATCGTCAATAATAGTTCTAATAGCATGTCGTATATCAAGAATACCATCTATAGCAGTATCATGAAAATTCCATTTTCTACTATACTCTCTTTTTACAATCGTATCGCCAAAAGGTAATGTTTCTATTTTGCGTATATTTCGGCTTGTACGTGACAACTTATTTGTTACAGCTTTAACATAATGAGCAAAGGTTTCTACATTATATTTTCTACCTAATTTGACAGTTGATAAGAGATGCATAAAGGGACTTACCTCAAAAGAATAGCACTTTATCCCGTGATTTTGCAGTTCGACTGGAGTTGTTCCACTTCCACAGAAAGGTTCTAATGCGCAGGTCGGTGCAAAAGGCAATTCATTCAAGATGTCTTCAATAAACTCTTTAGAATATCCTTCTACAAAAGGGTACCAACGATGTACAAAAACATTCTTGTTTTTGTCAAATTGCATAACCGAATGGTATTTTTCTGTGCAATCTATGAATTTATAGTCTTTGTACATAGTTGTCAATATTAGTTGGGATGTTCGTTTATTACTCTAAAATCATCTAATTTTACATGTCTGTAATAAGCTGGTTTATCTTTCTCTGGTATTTGATCGATTGTCATGCCTATTCCTGTATCGGGAAGTTCTTCATCTCTAGCATCAAATACAGCTAAATATCCCAACTTAAAATCTTTCTCCTCTGCCAATAATTCTGTTATGTAAGAGGTTGACTGCTTAAAAGCATCAGGTACAATACGTGGTTGAGCACTATATGTAGTTCCTATTTTCTTACCTAAATAGTGAACACTAGTTCCAACCCACTTAACTTCTATAAAATATAGCCCTTCGCCATCTTCATCAATCATAGCAATATCCAATCTCTTCAAACTTTCCAACATGACCTCTTTTTGCACGAAGAATACTTTTAATTTTTCCTTTAAGAACATGCGTAAATCATCTCTAAAACAATCCTCAGGTGTATTTCTGAGTAATTGCTTATTGGCTTTGATAAATTGTTCCTCATTAAGTTCTGAGTTCAAATCTTGTCTTAAAGATTTTAAATGACTTTTCTCGACAAAGAATTTAGAGTAGGTGTCCCTGAGTTTTAAGTGTTTTCTATATTCCTCAAGTACTCTCGGCAATTCTGAAATAGGCTTTTTGCTATTGAATGAGTGTAAAGTAGAACTTTCATAGAAAATGGAATCACCTCCATCGCGACCGTTAACAAAATAATTGATAATCCCTTCTGGAGCTACCATAAATACAACGACACCATCCTTTGACATTTGTGTGAAGATACGTCTAGTTTCATTGTTGTCTTTATGCAACTCGTTATTAACTTCTTGAATATTAAAGTTGGAGTCAATGACAATGTGGCGATTTTGAACAAATATTGGATTCGTAAATAACTGTTCAATAGCACTATCCGCATTATTGGTGAGATTCTGCAAGTCTTCTTCTGATATAACAATATATTTAAAACTATTGTCAGGGTGTTTATCGCACATCGCTTTTATGAGCGATTGCATAAGTTTGAAGTTGTCAGTAGCCTCTAATCCATTTAATGCCGCATCCACTATAGCATCTTGATTACGTTTTAGCAAATCTTTGAAGTTTGCATTTTGGCTAAATCTTGTTTTCATAACCTGCTACTTTATAATTTCGCTAAATACATACTCAAAATATAACTCTATGTATTTTTCATCGCTGATAGCTGAAGTATCATCAAGACTTTGTTCAAAGGCAACTTTGAAATCTTTGAGGACTTTTAAAGTTTCGCTATCAGGTGATGATGTGTCTATACCATCAACATTGTTAGTTTGAGATGCGTTTTCATAAGACGGATCATTGACGATGAATCCAAACAGACGTTTTTCACCGTACTTACCTAACATATACATAACAGTTCTCAACCATTCAACCTTTTCTTGATTCAAAGGTATTTCCTTTTTAGTGTTTAGAATCAAGCCTCCCTCTTCTTCACGTAATTTCGAGGAGCTTTTCAAAAAAACTAAACTTCGTTCTATTAAATCTGAATATGGGCCGAAGGTCGTTACTGTAAAATGGTAATATGAAAAGATGTTATCTCCTTCATGCTTGAATGAATAGAGAACTTGAACCAAGTACAATATCCTTTGGAAAGATTGTTCAGAGACAGCTCCCCAACCCATACTTTTAGCAATGGTCGAGACGGTTACAATATCTTCATTTGCTCTTATTAAATTCGTTTCTAACATAATTCCAATCTGTTTTTTATGTGATGATAGATTGATTTTAATTGTTCACTTGTGTGTTGTATAGTAGATTGTTTTGCAATATCCAATAAACCAACAATACCAAGATCAATATCTTCCTGATCTAATAAATGTTCAATAAACAGACTATTATTCAGGTTTGATGTTATAATTAATGAGTTTGGTTTCTTTAGAAATTCAGCAAAAACACTTGCGGCATTCCTTTCGTATGATATATCCAAACTGCTGTCAGGAGTCTCAACTATATAAAAAGATGGTGTTCTATAGAAGAACGTCAAAATACTCATTCTAAAGGAATGATCTACAAAAAATCTTTGCGATTCAGACATTTCTTCTTCGTAAAATCGTACTTTCCCGTCAATAACAGGATAAAAACGCTTGTTCGAGTCACCGGCCTGTTTGATATACGTCAACTCGCAAGGTACACCTAAAAATTTTCCGGCGTATTGAGCAAAAATAGATGAAAATACGTGAACATTAGATGTTATAACATCTTCAATCTCGTTTGATATTGAGGTCACTATATCATATTGCTCGTCACGTTGTTTTTGGTATGCTTCTTTTTGCTGGGTCAGACGGTTTACTTCATCTAAGAATGGCTGAATTGAATTTTGACTGTTATCAGACATAGCATTTTCATACTCAAGTTCCCTTACTTGTTGCTGAATAGTTCTTCTTCCCAGTTCAATTTTAGCAAACTCTGCATCCAAATTAATTATTTGTTGTTCAATATTTTGTATTGACCGTTTTTTGCTATTGATGGACTGATACAATGTTTTTCTATGTGTACTTATGTCATCAAAGCGTTTTTTTAATATTGTGTCTGCTTCCGTGTTTTCATTAATTGAAGAATTACACGCAAAGCAACGATCTGAATTGTTTGCAACTTTTTCTACAAATTCATCATTTGGCTGATTGCACATTGGACAAATGTGGTTTAACTGAATGTTCTTTATAAAAACATGATATGACGGATGTAAGGTCTCCCATATATGATTATTCAGCTGCTCCTCTATTTGTTTTAACTGTTTGTCTATATCGTTTGCAGATAAGCTAATTTTATTAATTTCATTTTGCAATAGTGATATATCTTGACTTTTCGAAGCACGTTCTTTTTGTATGGACGCTAGTCTAGTATCCATTTCAGCAAGTTTACCTTTTAAGTCTATAAGAATAAGTGCAGTGTTCCCCTGATTAGCTGTAGAATTATTGGCTGATGGAGAAGTGTCCTTCATTTTGCTTAACACTTTATTTATAGCTCTCATGTCTTCTGAACTATGACGAGACAAACTGTCAAAGTATTTAGCTTTTCTGATAGCCTCTTGTCGTTTTTTGTCAAGATCGGGGTCATTGAAATATTTATTAAATAATTCACTTTGCACATCTGGTAAAAAGTCACCATCGTTCCAAAGAATGGTTTTATGGTCTTCTCCGAAAAACAGAACTTCGTTTACAAAAAATATCAGATCATCAAATTCCAAATTTGTGTTAACCTTAATAATTTTCTCATATTTATAAGGCAACGTGTCAACTTTCGCTGCATCTGATAATTTTTCATAACCGAACTGATTGATTAATGTGCCCAATATTTCTATTCCATCAACTTTAAGTTGTGTCAATGTTATGGAGGATAAATCTCTTGTCAGTTCAACTATGACATTGTTTATCTTCATCCTAATCGTTACTGTAGGAGAAGCATCCGTGTGAATGCTGTCGTCCATACGATTACTGAAATACTTTTGTGGAAATAGTTGACGCTTTTCTATGATATTTCCTTGATATGTCCGAGTATATCCAAACGGTTTTTTGTATAACCCGAGAATGGCAAATCGAATAATGTTGACAAAGGTGGTCTTTCCCATGCCATTACCACCTAAGACTAAATTGACTCCTTTAACAAAGTCAAAGGTGTAATCCAGACCGTTGGGGTATAAAGTATAATTCTTTATGTTTATACTTAACAACTCTGGTAGATATATTTGCCTACTCATATTTTCTTAACAATCTATCAACAATTAATAAGTTGCATGCAAACGCAGAGACTTTAGGACTGTCCGGCATACAATACTCCTAATTTAGGTGCAAAGATAATAAGAAATATCCAAAATCTGATATGTCAATGCCATTATTTACCATACGTAATTTCAACTTGATATGTTTTATTTGTTGTTTAAGGAAATCAAAAAACTTACTAAATTTTCTTTTCGTTGGCAAACACTCTTCAATACCTTCTGTCTTATTCTGTTCGATTAATAGGTTGTTCAAGCGAAACACAAGTGCAAAAACCACTTCAAGATTGTAGAATGTTGTCCAACTTGCAGGAGTAACCAAATCACATCGTTGAGTTGTTGCAGGGTTAAGTATTCCGCTCTTATATATCGCTCTGATGGCAACTCGGAGTGTCCGGGCTATCACCCTGAACAACTCCACCAATTCCATTTCGGACATCCAAACATTACCGCATGGGATATTCACTCTGCCATTCTCGCTTATTGTTATAATTGCTCGTTCCATAGTTACATTGCGATTGAAATTTCACTAAACGATTGATTAAGTCTGTTGCCGAACATCGTCAAATCCTTGTCTATTTTCTCGGTGATAATCTTGGCATACTTTTGTGTTGTGGTAATGTTCGTACGCCCCAATACTCGGCTGACACTACCAATGGGGACACCCTTGCTCAGAGCTAATGTCGCGAACCCATGGCGACTTGAATGGAATGAAATATCCTTTGAGATTCCACACCCTTTTATCATCTTTTTCTGTGCTTTGCAGATTTTCCAATAGTATATTACAACTTATTCCCTTTACAAATATTCTGGTTTCTAATGCGAAGTCGGGGTGTTTAATCGATAAGTAATGAAGTTGAATATGCTTATTTCTTAAAATTCGGTAATTTGGCGAAGATTTGTTCGGTGATTTGGTTTACATAATAGCACTATCTATTGTTTTCTGTAAATAGAGATTACTGGGTTTACAATACGAACTCTGTAATTTTTTCTATCCTGTTTTTACATGCCAAAGGCCGAGTACCACCTTTGAATTTTTGATGATTTTTCAAATGCAAAGATGCGAAAGAAGTTTCTCCAAACAAAATATCCATTCATTTGTTTCCAAAATGGGAAACTTTATTTTAGATTTGCAAAAAGAATTGATGTTATGACAGCAAGAATTGATAACATTGGTGCTATGATTCGCAACGAACGCTTGCGTCGTGGTATGACCCAAGAGGAACTTGGCGAGTTGGTTGGCGTGGGTAAGGCGCAAATATCAAAAATTGAAAGTGGCAAAGGACTCACCATTAAAACCATAACAAAAGTGCTTGGTGCCTTGGGGCTATCTGCTTCTGTAAGCCTTAAAAGTGAACAGAGAATTGATAAACGTATTATCGGCTACATTCTTGCTGCTATAAATGAGTTTGCAGCAGCACACCGGATGACAACCCGTGAAGCGAGCAATTACCTGGTACGTTTCAAAGGCGTGGATTTTCTTGCTGAACACTATGAGGCTGAACATCTGTTGTCATTCGATGATAGCGTGCAAGATTTGACTCGTGTATGCATTAATAATGGAGGAGGTGCCGAGGTTGATAAATCATTAAATGAACATACCAAATCAAAATCCCAATACCTTGTAGAAGGTATAACAAAGGATATAGTCTGCTTTCTGATGGAAGAAGAAGGGTTTGATTTATCTGAGGCTCTTGGCATTTTTTATAATTCCGATACTTTTGCAAAACTCACGGACGAGGAAACTGGGCTCTACATTGAGAGTTCTTCCTTTGTCTATGAGATATTGAAATCAGAGCTTAAATACGGAAAAATACGATAGTCCGGCCCAAGGACAGCCAGATGCTTCGACTACGCTCTGCATGACATGGTGCACGGATAACATAGAACTGAATGCGGAAAACGGAAAGCAACAACAACGGCAAAAAACAACGCCGCTCCAGTGCATTGGAGCGGCATTGATGGTAATGTTGAGTATCCGTTTTACTTGAACTCGTCCCAGCTCTTTACCGGCAACTCCTTCACGTCGATGTTGCAGAAAGCATTGATGAATGCGCTTGCAAGGCGTGCGTTGGTGATGAGCGGTATGTTGTGGTCAATAGCTGCACGACGGATGCGGTAGCCATTGGTAAGTTCGCGCTTGGTGTGGTTTTTGGGGATGTTGATGATGAGGTCGAAACGGTGGTCGGCAATCATCTGCATCACATTATTCTCGGCTGTAGGGTTCTCATCGGGCCACATTACCGGTGTTGCCTTAATGCCATGCTCGTTAAGGAACTTGGCAGTACCCATTGTTGCATAGATATTGTAACCCTTCTGCTGAAGTACTGCTGACGGTTCAAGCAAATCAACCTTAGACTTTGCAGCACCTGAAGAGAGCATTACATTCTTCTCGGGAACACTGTAGCCCACTGCTATCATTGCATTGAGAAGTGCCTCGTCAAAGTCGTCACCTATGCAGCCCACCTCACCTGTCGATGACATATCAACGCCAAGCACAGGGTCGGCCTGATGCAAGCGGCTGAATGAGAACTGCGATGCCTTGACACCAATCCAGTCGATATCGAATGCCGACTTGTCGGGCTGGCTGTAAGGAGCATCGAGCATGATGCGTGTGGCAGTCTCAATGAAGTTGCGCTTGAGCACCTTTGAAACGAATGGGAACGAACGCGAAGCACGCAGGTTACACTCGATAACCTTTACCTCATTGTTCTTTGCAAGGAACTGGATGTTGAAAGGACCCGAGATGTTGAGTTCCTTTGCGATGCGACGGCTTATCTTCTTTATGCGGCGTGCAGTCTCGAAGTAGATTTTCTGTGCAGGGAACACCAGTGTCGCGTCACCGGAGTGTACACCGGCAAACTCAACGTGCTCTGATATTGCATACTCCACTACCTCACCGTTCTGTGCCACAGCATCGAACTCAATCTCCTTGGTCTCCATCATGAACTGTGAAACCACAACAGGGAACTCCTTGGAAACTTCGGCTGCCATCTTCAGGAACTCCTGAAGTTCCTCCTCGTTGTAGCAGACATTCATGGCTGCACCCGAGAGCACGTATGATGGACGTACAAGCACAGGATAGCCCACTTTGTCTACAAATTCCTTCATATCCTCAATGCTTGTAAGCTCCTTCCATGCAGGCTGGTCGATACCAAGCTGGTCGAGCATTGCCGAGAATTTGTGACGGTTCTCGGCACGGTCGATTGAGAGAGGCGATGTACCCAAAATGGGCACAGACTGACGATGCAGTTTCATCGCAAGGTTGTTAGGTATCTGTCCGCCCACCGAAACTATTACACCACCCGGCTGCTCAAGGTCAATTACATCGAGTACACGCTCGAAGGAGAGCTCATCGAAGTAGAGACGGTCGCACATGTCGTAGTCGGTTGATACAG
Organism: Bacteroidaceae bacterium; assembly: GCA_017398805.1. Classification (GTDB taxonomy): domain Bacteria; phylum Bacteroidota; class Bacteroidia; order Bacteroidales; family Bacteroidaceae; genus HGM04593. The sequence goes on from JAFQEZ010000106.1 coordinate 13,405, forward strand.
TCTCAGGGTTGTAGTTAATCATTATTGATTTATAGCCAAGCTTGCGGGCTGTCTGCACCGCGTTCACCGAACACCAGTCGAACTCTACCGACGAGCCGATGCGGTATGCACCCGAACCGAGCACAACTACAGATTTGTCATTCTTGTAGTAGTTTACATCGTAGCCCTTGACACCGTATGTCATGTAGAGGTAATTTGTAAGTTCGGGATGCTCCGAAGCTACGGTATTGATGCGTTTCACAGCTGGGAGGATGCCGAGTTCCTTACGGCGTGCACGCACTGCAAGGTTGCCGCTCTCCATATTCTTCTGATCCTTGAGCACGAAACGTGAAATCTGGAAGTCGGAGAAGCCAAGTTCCTTTGCACGGCGCAGAACATCCTCGGGGAGTTCCTCAAGGCTGTTGTAACCCTCAAGCACAAGCTTGTAGTCAACGATATTCTTGAGTTTACCTATGAACCACGGGTCAATCTTTGTAAGTTCGCTTATGCGCTCAACTGTATAACCCTCCTCAAGAGCCGATGCGATTGAGAAGACGCGCATGTCGGTGGGGTTGGCAAGTTCCTCGTCGAGGTTATCGAAATGCGTATGCTCGTTGCCCACAAAGCCGTGCATGCCCTGACCTATCATGCGGAGACCCTTCTGGATAACTTCCTCAAATGATCGGCCGATTGACATGATTTCGCCCACAGACTTCATGCTTGAACCTATCTGACGTGAAACGCCCGCGAATTTTGTCAAGTCCCAACGTGGAATCTTGCAAATGAGGTAGTCAAGCTCCGGAGCCTTGTATGCGCTGTTCGGTGTACCCATTTCTCCAATCTCATCAAGAGTGTAACCGAGGGCAATCTTCGCAGCAACGAATGCAAGAGGATAACCTGTAGCCTTTGAAGCAAGGGCCGATGAACGGCTCAGGCGAGCATTAACCTCAATCACGCGGTAGTCGTTTGTCTCGGCATTGAATGCATACTGAATGTTACACTCGCCCACGATACCAAGGTGACGGATAGCCTTAACCGAAATCTCCTGCATGAACTTCACCTGATCTGGTGTAAGTGAACAGGTTGGAGCAACTACGATTGACTCACCGGTGTGGATGCCAAGCGGGTCGAAGTTCTCCATGCTTGCCACTGTAAAGCAGTGGTCGTTTGCGTCGCGGATAACCTCGAACTCAATCTCCTTCCAACCCTTCAAAGACTCTTCAACAAGAATCTGGTTAGAGAATGTGAAAGCACTCTCCGCCAACTCCTTGAAGCTCTCCTCGTCGCGGCAGATACCGCTGCCGAGGCCACCGAGTGCATAAGCCGAACGTACCATGACAGGAAAACCGATACGGTGAGCAGCGGCAAGAGCATCCTCCATGCTCTCTACAGCCTGGCTCACAGGTGTCTTCATTGGAATCTCATCGAGCTTCTTGACAAAGAGGTCGCGGTCCTCGGTGTACATGATAGCCTCTACCGAAGTACCAAGAACCTTTACGCCGTATTTCTCAAGAATACCTTTCTGATAAAGTTCTGTACCGCAGTTGAGTGCTGTCTGGCCACCGAATGCAAGCAGAATGCCATCGGGACGCTCCTTTTTAATAATCTCCTCAACATTGTGAATGTCTACGGGAAGGAAGTATACCTTGTCGGCAATACCTTCCGATGTCTGGATTGTTGCGACATTTGGGTTGATCAGCACCGACTGGATGCCCTCCTCGCGGAGTGCCTTGAGTGCCTGTGAACCTGAATAGTCAAACTCTCCTGCCTGGCCGATGCGGAGCGCACCCGAACCGAGCAATAACACTTTTTTCAGTTTTTCTTTCATGATTATAATATTGTTTGTTATTCTTATTTATAGAGATATTTCTCGTAGTGGTATACAAACGCTTCGTTCACCAGACGGTTTCCGCCGGGTGTGGGATATACTCCGCTGAAATACCAGTCGCCAAGATGGTTGGGGCATGCATCGTGCAAGCCTTCAAGGCTCTGGAAAACAAGTTCAAGGTCGGCATTGAGGTCAACCGGTTTCAAAAGGTCGGCAATCTTCCTTGAAATCTCGTCGGCCGTAAAAGGACGGTAGATTGCGCGTGTGCAGTTGACCTGCTCTGCATCGGGTTTCTTCAGTTCCTCGAGACAAGCGCGATAAGTCTCGTCGATGAGCGAGCGTTTTCCATTCTCATAAAGCAACTCAAGAGCAGCCTTGAAGGCTACAAAGTGGTCGAACTTCTCCATGTCAATGCCGTAATAGTCGGGGTAACGAATCTGAGGACTTGAAGATACAACCACAATCTTCTTGGGTTCCAGACGGTCAAGAATATTGAGAATGCTCTGCTTAAGGGTTGTTCCGCGCACAATACTGTCATCAATTACAACAAGGTTGTCGACCTTGGGTTTTATTGTACCGTATGTAATGTCGTACACATGAGCGGCAAGGTCATTGCGCTTGTCGCTTGTGGAAATGAAAGTACGCATCTTGATATCCTTGTTGGCAACCTTCTCCTGACGAACTTTCTTTGTAACGATAGTCTTCATCTCCTCGGCAGTAAGTTCTTTACCAGATGTAAGCTCCTTTACTTTCCATTCGTCAAGATACTCCTCCATACCCTCTACCATTCCATAGAATGCCATTTCGGCTGTGTTTGGAATGAAAGAGAATACAGTATTGTCGAGGTCATAGTCAATAGCCTTGAGAATCTGCTCCTTGAGGTTTGCACCCAACTGCTTTCTCTCCTTGTAAATATCGCCGTCATTTCCACGGCTGAAGTATATTCTCTCGAACGAGCATGGAAGAAGAGCCTTCTGCTCAATCACCTGCACACTGCGCAGTTCACCGCGTTTGTTCATAATTAGCGCCTCGCCCGGCTTCATCTCGATCACCTCATCCTGTTTGAGGTTCATTGCTGTCTGCAAGGCTGCACGCTCGCTGGCAATAAGGAAAATCTCATCGTTGGCATACCAGTATGCAGTACGTACACCCCATGGGTCACGCATTGCAAACATCTCTCCGCTACCGGTAACGCCACAGAACACATAACCACCGTCAAGCATTGGTGTCGAGGTGCGGAGTACATTGGCAATGTCCATGCGGTCCTCGATGGTGTTTGTGATATCCATTCCCTTAATGCCTTCGGCTTCACACTCCTTGAAGATGCGTTCAACCTCGCGGTCGAGACGGTGTCCCATAAGTTCAAGCATGATGTAAGTATCGGCATGCACACGTGGATGCTGGCCGTGTGATACAAGTTCATGGAATACGTCATCAACATTTGTTATGTGGAAATTGCCGCATAGGGCAAGGTTCTTCGCCCTCCAGTTGTTGCGGCGGAGGAATGGATGCACATACTGCATGCCTGTCTTTCCTGTTGCCGAATAGCGCAGGTGACCCATGTACAGTTCGCCTGCAAAGCCAAAATGACGGTATGCGTAGTTGGCATTGTTCTTCATCTCCTTAGGATGGGAAGCAATGCTCTTGTTTGCGCAATCAAAGACCTCGGATATTGCGCCGGATCCCTCGGCCCTCTCACGGAACATATAATCCTCGCCCGGGGAAGCTTTCAGTTTCACACATGCGATACCTGCGCCCTGCTGACCACGATTATACTGTTTGTTCATCAAAAGGAACAGCTTGTTCATTCCGTATGCCCAGGTACCGTATTTCTCCTGATAATAGTTCAACGGCTTACGCAGGCGAATCATCGCAACACCGCATTCATGCAATAGAGGTTCCATATACTTTATAATAATTTCCGCTAATATACAAAAAAAGTCGTTTCATAAAGAAACGACTATATAAAACTACAAAAAATATTTGTCAACAGCATGAAAAACAGGGGAAAAAGCCTCAACGGAGCATCTTTCTGAGTCCGTTGGCATATATCTGTTATACTCCCTGAATCCCATATATTGTTTTTTAACTCCGCGAAGATAATAAAAAAAATCATACGCACGCGCGAAGGAGAAAAAGTTTTTTAGCATAAAATATCGGACTGCACAAAAGCGCAGTCCGATATTTTATGTTTTATATGAGATACAGCATTTACCCTCGGTAATTTCTGTGGAACTCAACCACAGCCTCAATTCCCTTGCGGAAGATGTCGAGGTTGAAGTTTTCGTTGGGTGAGTGGATTGCATCGCTCTCGAGGCCGAAACCCATGAGAACGGTCTTCACGCCCAGAATCTTCTCGAAGTCACTGATAATGGGGATACTTCCGCCACGACGCACAGCAAGAGGTTTCTTTCCGAAGGCTTTCTCGAAGCCTGCCTCGGCAGCCTTGTATGCAGGCAATGTAATTGGACACACATATCCCTGGCCGCCATGCATAGGAGTAATTTTCACCTTCACGCAATCGGGAGCAAGCGATGAGAAATAATCAACGAACATCTTTGAGATTTTTTCGTGGTCCTGATGCGCTACCAGTCGGCATGACAATTTCGCATAGGCCTTTGAAGGGAGCACAGTCTTGCTGCCTTCACCGATGTAACCGCCCCATATACCGCATACATCGAATGAAGGACGGCAACTGTTGCGTTCAAGGGTAGAATATCCCTTCTCGCCACGCAGGGCATTGACATCGATTGCAGCCTTGTATTTAGCCTCATCAAACGGAATTGATGCAAGCATGTCGCGCTCCTCTTTCGACAGTTCCTCTACATCATCATAGAAACCGGGGATTGTTATGTGCCCATCCTCATCGGTCATCTTTGCTATCATCTCGCAAAGCACGTTTATTGGATTGGCAACCGCACCGCCGAAGTGACCCGAGTGAAGGTCGCGGTTAGGACCGGTGACTTCAACTTCCCAATATGCAAGTCCACGCAAGCCCGTTGTGAGCGAAGGAAGTTCTGCGCCCAACATACTTGTATCACTTACAAGAATTACATCCGCCTTCAACAGTTCCTTGTTCTCTTTGAGGAAAGCATTGAGACTTGGCGAACCTATCTCCTCCTCACCCTCAAAAATGAATTTCACATTATGCTTCAGAAGACCATTCTTTACAACATATTCAAATGCCTTAGCCTGAATCATTGCCTGCCCTTTATCATCATCGGCACCACGTGCCCAAATGCGTCCATCCTTCACAACAAGTTCGAATGGATTGGTATTCCATAGTTCAAGCGGCTCTACAGGCATTACATCATAATGAGAATATACAAGCACAGTAGGTGCAGCAGGGTCTACAATCTTTTCACCGTAGACAAGAGGATTGCCACAAGAAGGCATAACCTCTACCCTATCGGCACCCGCCTCGAGCAGTAGTTCCTTCCACCGCTCGGCACACGCTGCAATGTCAGCTTTATGCTCTGCCTTTGCACTTATACTGGGAATACGTATCAACGACTCCAACTCCTTGAGGAAACGGTCCTCATTCTCTTGGATATATTTCTTTACTTCCATAATACAAATTATTTTATTCTGCACTTTGGCGAAGATAGTAAAAATACCGTAACCGGAGCAAACTTTACTCCATTTTTCAAAAAAGCAGACTCCATATTTTGATATTTTCACCATTTACACTAACTTCGCAGTCGCAAAAGAGTGTTGCCGAATTAGCTCAGTCGGTAGAGCAAATCATTCGTCCAAAAGATGAACAAGGTGTAGGTCTGGGGGCGAGGATTTTATATAATGTTGGTGATTTCCAACGAACATACTGCCGAATTAGCTCAGTTGGTAGAGCAAATCATTCGTCCAAAAGATGAATAAGGTTAGGCCGGGGCAAGGATTTTTAACTTGCAAGTGATTATACAGCTAAGATACTGCCGAATTAACTCAGTTGGTAAAGCAACGCTGGGAATGAAAGGGAGCATACTTGAAACATTTTGCCGAATTAGCTCAGTTGGTAGAGCAAATCATTCGTCCAAAAGATGAATAAGGTTAGGTTGGGGCAAGGATTTTTAACTTGCAAGTGATTAACAGCTAAGATACTGCCGAATTAACTCAGTTGGTAAAGCAACGCTGGGAATGAAAGGGAGCATACTTTAAACATTTCGCCGAATTAGCTCAGTTGGTAGAGCAACTCATTCGTAATGAGTAGGTCTGGGGTTCGAGTCCCCAACTCGGCTCAAAAGAAGGCTTTAAAGCCTTCTTTCGTTTATAAACAACTAACAGATGTCAAACAATTATTTCCAATTCAAGCAATTCACAATACACCAGGACGGGTGTGCAATGAAGGTTGGCACCGACGGATGCCTGCTCGGTGGCTGGTTCGACTGCACGCACAGCCGACGCATACTTGACATTGGAACAGGAAGTGGCCTGATAGCCATAATGGCAGCCCAGCGTTGTAATGCGCACGTGACCGGGATAGAAATTGACAGCAACGCAGCAGCACAAGCGAAGAAGAATGCCGACAACTGTCCATGGAGCGAAAGGATAGAAATAATCAACACTGACATCCTGAAATATCAAGCCGAAGAACCATTCGACACCATCGTAAGCAACCCACCCTACTTTGTAAACAGTCTGAAATGCGGTACAGAATCAAGAACACTCGCACGTCATAGCGACACTCTCGACTGCAACAGTTTTTTCAGAAAAGCCGACGAACTGTTGACCAAGGAGGGTAAGATATCAATTGTAATACCCACCGATTTGTTTGAAGAGTGGAAGGATGCAGCTGCACTTTGCGGATTCTGCCCCTCGCGTGTCACATATATAAAGACAACACCACGTAAAGCACCTAAAAGAGTACTTGTGGAATTTATCCGCGCATTCCGCTGCAACACCATAACCTCAACACTTGTGCTCGAAGACTCACCGGGGGTATACAGCAAGGAGGCGCAAGAAATCCTGCGCGACTTTTATCTAAAGATAATGTAAAGCTGTTTTACCAAAAGAACATCCTAAAAAAGAAGAATATCAGCCCACCAATCCGGCAACAACATCATAGAACTGCCTGTAAAGAGGAACCGGCATACATGTCCCGTCCCAAGATGGTGCAGCAAGAACTGTTATTCCCTCGGGTACGATCTCTACTATAAGTTCCGCATCCATTTCACATGGTTCACCATCATAATGCACCGCACCTGCACTCTTACGTTTTATCTTGACACGACGAGCAGCAAGCATTGTCATATGGTCACTCTTGTCGAATCTATTGCTGAAAAGCTGGGCCACGATTTTGGGAACTTCAACCGGCAGGAATGGAGAGAGAATCGAAACGGTCAGCAAGCCATCGCGCATAGATGCGTAAGGTGCTATATATGCATTGTTTCCATACTGCGATGCATTGCCACAGGCTATAACGAATGCCTTATATTTCTTCTTTACATTATCGGCCTCAACCTCATATGTTTCGGGCTTATAAGTCACCCAATCAGCAAGTGTTTTCTGGACGTAACTGAACATACCGCGACGTCCTCCACGTGCAAAATGATTGCTCACGAGAGCATCGAAACCCACACCACAGGCACAAAAGAAGGGATGTCCGTTAAGTTTGCCATAATCAATAGCCACCGGTTGGGCTTTATTTATGAATTCAATCGCCTTCTTAGGCTCAATCGGGATTCCAAGATGACGCGCAAAACCATTCCCCGAACCACAAGGTATCACGCCCATAGCCGTGGAGGTGTGAATCAGAGAGCGCCCTACTTCATTGATTGTACCGTCTCCACCGACAGCTACAACCACATCAACCCCTCTACCGGCTGCCGCCTTGGCCAGCTCGCAGGCATGCCCGGCGTACTGTGTATATTCTATTGAGAAATTGAATTTATCCTTGTCAATATTTTTCTCAATCAACAAAGGTATTTTCTTTTTCTTTTGGACGCCTGATTTCGGATTGACAATAAAAAGTATCGTTCTCTTCTCTTTCACAATGACCAAGTATAAAGTGCCGCAAAGTTATAACTAATAAACGAAAGCATAAAACAATTATTAAACAATTTAACAGTCACAAAAAAACACCATTCCAAAAGGACTTAAAAATGTACTATAAATTTAAATATATAATATAAACATAAAGAAAAGTTTCGTCATATCAACAAAAACAATTAATTTCGCAAATTGTAATTGAAGAAGAAATATAGATTTAAGATTGCCTTAGGGCACATCAGAAACAAATGTTTGAAAATGAGCAAAAAGAGTAAAAAAGAGGAAATTTTTCAGGAGGAAGAGATATATGACGAAGGAGGCATCTCTTTGATTGCCGACTTCAAGGTAATGCGTGAAGATGAAAAGATGGAACCGTTCACAGACCGTACTTTACCGTTGTTGCCACTCCGTAATACCGTGTTGTTCCCTATCACATTGCAGCCTATTTCCGTCGTACGTAATTCGTCGTTCAAGCTTATCAAGGATGCACTCAAGGATGACGGCTTGATTGCTGTTGTCTGCCAGAAGGATGCCCGCATTGAAAATCCGGGATTAAACGACATATATACCACTGGAACACTTGCAAAGGTATTCCGTATTCTGGAATTGCCCAATGGCAGTACGACCGTTGTACTTCGAGGCATAAAGAGGGTGAAACTCAAGAGCATCATAGAAGGTGATTCATATTTATACGGAGTCGTTGACAGTTATGACGAAACACCATACCAGACCGACAAGGAGTTCAAACTGCTTATAAAGAACTGCAGAGACATGGCAGCAAACTCCTTCAGCGCTTTCGGCAAGAAGGAAGAGGCGGCTTTTGCACTCAAGAATATCCAGAGAGATGACCTGCTCATCAACTTCCTATGTTCAAACATCGACCTTTCAATCAAGAACAAGATTGTTCTGCTGAACAAGGAGTCTATCAAGGACAGAGCATATCATCTGCTGACTCTCCTGGACCAGGAGAGACAGTTCATAGAACTGCAGCATATGATAGACAAGAAAACACATCAGGAGATTGACCAGCAGCAGAAGGAGTACTTCCTGCACCAGCAGATGAAGAATATCCAGGAAGAACTCGGTTTCAACATCCAGGAGCAGGACAGCAACGAGTTGCGAAACAAAGCAAAGGAGAAAAAATGGAGTGCAGAAGTCGCAGAGATTTTCGAGAGGGAGATAATGAAGCTTGAACGCATCAACCCTCAAAGTCCCGACTATCATGTGCAGCTCAACTATCTTCAACTGTTTACAAGTCTGCCATGGGGAGAGTGCAGCAAGGACAACTTCGACATAAAGAATGTGCGTAAGGTTCTTGACAATGACCACTACGGACTTGAGAAAGTAAAGGAGAGAATCATCGAGCACTTGGCTGTGATAAAGATGCGTGGCGACATGAAATCGCCTATAATATGCCTTTACGGTCCTCCGGGAGTAGGAAAGACCTCATTGGGGAAATCGATAGCATCGGCACTGAAACGCAAATATGTGCGTATGTCGCTCGGTGGCGTACATGACGAATCAGAAATACGCGGACACCGCAAGACATATGTTGGTGCAATGCCGGGACGCATACTTAAGAACCTTGTCAAGGCAGGCACAGACAACCCGGTATTCATTCTTGATGAGATTGACAAGGTTGGACAGGCATCTATGCACGGTGACCCATCATCGGCGCTTCTTGAGGTACTTGACCCGGAACAGAACAATACATTCCATGACAATTTCCTTGACATAGACTATGACCTGTCGAATGTAATGTTCATAGCTACAGCCAATAATCTTGGCAGTATTCCCCCTCCACTGCTCGACCGCATGGAGCTGATTGAGGTAAGCGGATATCTTACCGAAGAAAAGATTGAGATAGCCAAACGTCATCTTGTACCAAAGGAGAAAGAGGCCAACGGTATTGCAAAGGAGAAAGTTACCATAAGCAAGGCTGCTCTTGAACGTATCGTGGAGGATTACACACGTGAATCGGGTGTACGCGGTCTTGAAAAGAAGATAGGCAAGATCTTCCGCCGCCTCGCTTACCATAAAGCGACAGAAGGCGATTTCGAGATAAAGAGCGTAAAACCCGAGAATCTTCAGGACCTTCTTGGAGTCAAGGAGTTCTCACGCGACAGATATCAGGGCAACGATTATGCCGGTGTTGTAACAGGACTTGCATGGACAGCCGTGGGTGGAGAGATACTCTTCATAGAGACAAGCCTCAGCCGCGGCAAGGGAGAGAAACTCACCTTGACGGGTAACCTCGGTGATGTGATGAAAGAGTCGGCTATGCTGGCACTGGAATACGTCAAGTCGCATGCTGCCGAAATAGGTATACCCTACGAAGTTTTCGAGAAATGGAACATACACCTGCATGTACCGGAAGGCGCAATACCCAAGGATGGTCCTTCGGCCGGCATAACGATGGCTACAGCACTTGCCTCGGCACTTACACAACGCAAGGTAAGGAAGAACATAGCCATGACCGGAGAGATAACTCTCCGAGGAAAGGTGTTGCCTGTAGGCGGCATCAAGGAGAAGATACTTGCAGCCAAACGTGCAGGAATAACGGACATCATCATCTGCGAAGAGAACAGACGCAACATCGAGGCTATCCCTGAGATGTATGTCACCGGACTGAACTTCCATTATGTAAATGAGGTGAAGGATGTACTTGACATTGCACTCCTCGACCAGAAAGTAAAGAACCCGATAATTCTTACAGAGTAACGTGAAATTCAATTTATTACATACAGACAGCGGCAGCAAGGCACGTGCCGGAGTACTCTCCACCGACCATGGAGATATAATGACCCCGATATTCATGCCCGTAGGCACTGTAGGGTCGGTAAAAGGCGTGCAGATACCACACCTAAAGAATGACATAAAGGCACAGATTATTCTGGGCAATACCTATCATCTCTATCTGCGCCCCGGACTTGATGTACTTGAAAAGGCCGGCGGTCTGCACAAGTTCAACGCATGGGACCGCCCGATACTTACCGACAGCGGTGGTTTCCAGGTATTCTCACTCAAGGATATACGCAAGATGAATGAAGAAGGTGTCGAGTTCCGTTCGCACATCGACGGTTCAAAGCACTTCTTCTCGCCCGAGAGAGTAATGGATATTGAACGCAGCATCGGCGCTGACATCATAATGGCATTCGACGAATGCACACCCGGCACTGCCGACTACAACTATGCAAAGAAATCAATGGAGAGGACGCACCGTTGGCTTGACCGTTGCATAGGACGTCTCAATGAGACCGATCCTATGTACGGATACGAGCAGCAGCTTTTCCCCATTGTACAGGGATGTGTATATCCTGACCTCAGACGCCAATCGGCAGAGTTCATTGCATCAAAAGAGGCGGCAGGCAATGCCATCGGCGGACTTGCAGTGGGAGAACCTGCCGAAAAGATGTACGAGATGATTGAGGTAGTGAACGAGATTCTGCCTACCGACAAGCCACGCTACCTTATGGGAGTGGGTACACCGGCAAATATCCTTGAGGGTATTGAGCGAGGTGTGGACATGTTCGACTGCGTGATGCCCACACGCAACGGCCGCAACGCAATGCTCTTCACAAAGCACGGAATAATGAACATGCGCAACGAGAAGTGGAAATATGACTACTCCCCGATAGAAGAGGATGGAGCATCGTTTGTAGACACTCTTTACAGCAAGGCATACCTGCGGCATCTGTTCATAGCACAGGAGTTGCTGGCAATGGAGATTGCATCGATACACAATCTTGCATTCTATGTATGGCTGACTCAGGAAGCACGCAAGCACATCCTTGCCGATGACTATGCCGATTGGAAGAAACATATGATTGAAGAGGTTACGCGCAGGCTCTAAACGAACTGCGCATGCACCGAATATTTGAAAAACATACTCAACATGAAATGGTTTGACTGGTTAAAACTGAAAAGGATCGACTGGTACATAATAAAGAAATTCCTCGGGACGTACTTCTTCTCGCTGGCACTTATTATTGTCGTTATCGTAGTGTTCGACTACAACGAAAAGATTGACAAGTTCGCCACATCGAACGCCACGACCCAGGAGATAATTTTTGACTATTACCTGAACCTGGCACCATACTATGCCAACACGTTCAGTGCCCTTTTCGTATTCATCTCGGTAATATATTTCACCTCCAAACTTGCCGAAAACTCCGAAATCATTGCAATGTTCGCATCAGGAATCAGTTTCAGACGTCTGATGAAACCGTATATGGTTTCGGCAGGAATAATTGCTATAATGACATTTGCACTCAGCTCGTATGTCATACCTCAAGGAAACAAGACAAGGTTGGCTTTCGAGCAGCAACACAACAAGAAAAAGAAAGTCGAGACAGCGCAGAACGTGCAGTTGAAGCTGGAGGACAACAGTATTGTGTACATCGAACGTTATGACAGCCGCAACAACCTTGGCTGGCGATTCTCACTTGATAGGTTCGAAGGAAAGAAACTGGTATCACGCATGACAGCCAACAGCATCACCCACGACCCTGAGAACCCCGGAAAATGGACTGCAAAACGATGGACCATAAGGGATATGCAAGGAGACAAGGACATAATACGCTCAAGCAACAGGGAACCGCTTGACACTGTATTGCCTTTTGAGCCCAACGATTTCCTTATCTCAGAAGGAGAACAGGAGACTATGACAAGCCCGGAGCTAAGCGCCTACATCGACAAACAGAAATCACGAGGAATCAGCAATATCAAGACATTTGAGGTAGAATACCACAAGCGCATAGCCATGTCATTCGCTGCATTTATCCTTACCATCATCGGAGCATCGCTATCGTCAAGGAAAAGGAAAGGCGGTATGGGACTATCCCTGGGCGTGGGCCTTGCACTCAGTTTCTCATATATAATGTTGCAGACTGTATCTGCGGCGTTTGCCGAAAAGATGCCCGTGGTACTTGCCGTATGGCTACCTAATATATTGTTTACACTGATTGCGGTATACCTCTACCGCAGAGCACCAAGATAATATCACAAGATGTATTTCGACGAATTTGACTTTGAAGACGAAGTGCTTGACGCGCTTGATGCCATGCGCTTCGAGAAGTGCACTCCTATCCAGGAGCAGACATTGCAACCGCTGATGGAGGGACGCGATCTCATTGGAGTTGCCCAGACCGGAACCGGCAAGACTGCAGCATATCTGTTGCCTGTACTCAACAGGTTATGCCGGGGCGGTTACCCTGAAGATGCCATAAACTGCGTCATAATGGCACCCACACGTGAACTCGCACAACAGATTGACCGCCAGTTAGAAGGATTCACATACTTCATGCAGGTATCAAGCGTTGCTGTTTACGGTGGCAACGACGGACAGCGATATGAGCAGGAACTGCGCGGAATGGCAAAGGGAGCAGACATCATAGTTGCAACCCCCGGACGTCTCATAAGCCATATTAACCTTGGCAACATCGACTTGTCAAAAGTATCGTTCTTCATTCTTGACGAGGCTGACCGCATGCTCGACATGGGATTCTACAACGACATCATGACCATTGCCAAGCAGTTGCCCAAAGAGAGGCAGACAATGCTCTTCTCGGCAACCATGCCCGAGGAGATACGCCGTTTGGCAGGAGAGATTCTCAACGACCCGCTCCAGATAACACTTGCTTTGGCAAAACCTGCCGAGGGAATAACCCAGCAGGCATATGTATGTTACGAAGGGCAGAAGATGGGAATTATAAACAGTATCTTCGAGAGCGAAAGCAGCGAGAGAGTAATACTCTTTGCGTCGCGCAAGACCAAAGTCAAGGAGATTGCACGTGCCATAAGAAAACATGGTTTCAACGTCGGCGAAATGCACAGCGACCTCACGCAGAGCGAACGCGATGAGATTATGTTCCAGTACAAGAGCCGCAAAATAGACATGATTGTGGCAACAGACATCCTTGCGCGAGGAATTGACATTGACGATATACGTATAGTGATAAACTACGATGTTCCGCGTGACTGCGATGACTACATACACCGCATAGGACGTACTGCCCGTGCCGGCAGTAAAGGACGCGCAATAACATTTGTTTCGGAAGAGGACCAGGAATTCTTCAAGCGCATTGAGGATTTCATCGAGCAGGAGGTAACCAAAATGGAGATACCGGCAGAACTTGGCGAAGGGCCTGCATATGATCCTAAGAAGAAAAAGCAGAAGGTTGAGAGAAAGCCCAACCGACGAGGAGGAAACAGGAAACGCGGCAAACAGGATACCGGACATGGCGCAAAACCTGCTGCACAAAACGAAGGCAAAAGCAAAAGCAGACACGGGAACAGGAGAGGCGGAAAGAAGAAAACCGACGGGATGATAGCAGCATCAGAGAACAATAATGCCCAAACAGATAAGCCTCAACAGGATTCCTCACAACAGAATAACGAAAAGAAGAGAAACAACAGACGCCGCTATCGCCGTCCTGCAAAGAGAGATGGAGAAGCACTTAAAAGCGAATAAAGGATTATGGCTATAATAAAGGAGGTAAGAGGTTTCAAACCGGTAATAGGCGACAACTGCTACATGGCTGAGACAGCAGCCATAATAGGCGACGTTACCATAGGCGACAACTGCTCGATATGGTTCGGCACCGTACTCCGTGGAGACGTAAACAGCATCACAATAGGCAACAACGTAAACATACAGGACGGTGCTGTGGTACATACTCTGTACCAACGCTCAAAAACAGTCATAGGAGACAATGTCTCTATCGGGCACAATGCCACCATACATGGTGCAACAATAGAGAGCAACAGTCTTATAGGTATGGGCGCTACTGTGCTTGACAATGCTGTTGTGGAGAGCGGAGCGATTGTTGCCGCGAATGCACTCGTGACATCGGGCATGCGCGTAGAAGGCGGCTGGATATATGCAGGAGTTCCGGCAAAGAAAATAAAGGAAGTCAGCCGCGAACAACAGAAAGATATGGTCGAGCGCATTGCCAACGATTATATAATGTATGCATCGTGGTACAAAGAGTAAACTGAAAGGTGAAAAGTGAAAGATGAAAGGTAAAACTGCAAGTTAGCGCTTTACAATACAACCTTTCAGTTTTCTGCTTGATAAATGAAATTATAAACTAAAATAAACCATTATGAAACACCTATTTTCACTGTTTGCGGCTGTGATTGCCGCGACAACGGCATTTGCCGGGAATGACATCACACTCAAGGATGTGATGTACGGAGGCTACTGGCCACAGACATATGCAGCCATACAGCCAATGGCTGATGGCGAGCATTTTGCACGCATGAGTGACGACCGCACTATGATTCTCATGGGTTCGTTCAAGAACGGAGAGATTGTAGACACATTGTTCAATGCAGCCACAGCACGTGATTTCGACAAGAAGCACATCGACGGCTACCAGTTCTCACCCGACGAGAAACTGATTCTGTTGCAGACAAGGACACGTGGAATATACCGCAACTCATTCACTGCAGAGCATTACATCTTCAACCGCAAGAACAACAAGACCGAACCTCTGTCGGCTAACGGAGCACAGCAGGTTCCCAAATTCTCACCCGACGGAACAATGATTGCATTCGTGCGTGACAACAACATCTTCCTTGTAAAACTGCTCTTCGGCAACAGCGAGTCACAGATTACAAAAGACGGTGAATTCCGCAAGATTATCAACGGTATACCGGACTGGGTAAACGAGGAGGAGTTCATGAACAACTGTTCATATGACTTCAGTGCCGACAGCAAGGTCATCGCTTATATCAAATACGACGAAAGCGACGTCATGATGTATGACATGCCAATGTACTCAGGCGGAGAGAGCAAGGAGTATTTCGACTTCAGCAAACCCTATAGTTTCAAATACCCTGTAGCAGGAGCAGACAATGCAAAACTTTCGGTACACTCATACGAGATAAAGAGCCGTGTTACACGCAAACTTGATGTGAACATTCCTCAGGAGGGATATATCCCACGCATAAAGTTTACAAAAGACCCCAACATTCTTGCCGTGCTCACTCTCAACCGTCACCAGAGCGTGCTTGAGATACAGGCAGTGAATCCCTTGTCAGGCGTAAGCAAGACAATCATGCGCGAAGAGAGCGACACCTATCTGAACGAACAGACATATGCCGGCATCGAATTCCTCGACAAGCATTTCGTATTCCAGAGCGAGCGTAGCGGATACAACCATCTCTATCTCTACACTTTGGGTGGACAGTTGGTACGTCCAATCACAAAGGGAGAGTTCGAGGTAAAGAAGTTCTACGGTTGGGACAGCAAGAAGAACGAGTTCTACTACTCAAGCAACGAAGGCAGTCCACTACGCGAAGGTATATATAAGGTAAATGCAAAGGGAAAGAAGACAAAGCTGAGCAAACATGAGGGAACAAACTCTGCCGTATTCAGCAAGGGAATGAAATACTTCATAAACACATACTCAAGCATCAACACTCCACACCAGGTAACCACAAACGACAACAACGGCAAGGAATTGGAGACACTCATTGACAACAAGAAATTGACTGATCGCCTTGCAGAGTTCGATATGCCTACCAAAGAGTTCTTCACATTCAAGACAAGTGACGGTGTGGAGCTCAACGGATGGATGATAAAGCCACATGACTTTGACGCATCGAAGAAATATCCTGTAGTGATGTTCCAGTACAGCGGTCCTTACTCACAGCAGGTAACCGACAGCTGGTACATCGGCAACTATGGCAACGCAATGTTCGAGAGCTACATGGCTGGCGAAGGTTTCATCATGGTATGCGTTGACGGACGCGGTACAGGCGGACGCGGTACAGAATTCGGCAAGTGTACATACCTTAAGATTGGACAGTACGAGCCTGCCGACCAGGTTGAGGCAGCAAAGTATCTTGCATCACTCCCTTACGTGGACGGCAAGAACATTGGCATCTGGGGTTGGAGTTTCGGAGGCTACAACACTCTCATGTCAATGAGCCACGACAATGCATTCTTCAAAGCCGGTGTTGCTGTTGCAGCACCTACAGACTGGCGCTTCTATGACACCGTGTACACCGAGCGTTACATGCGTACTCCAAAGGAGAACGGTGAAGGTTATGATGCCGGTTCTGCAATAATCAACGCAAGCAAACTGAAAGGTCACCTGTTGCTTGTACATGGCACAGCCGATGACAATGTGCACCTGCGCAATATGATACATTACATCGGGGCAATAACCCAGGCAAACAAGAAGTTTGAGACAGCCCTCTACCCCGACTGCAACCACAGCATCTACCACGGTTCAAACACACGTTTCCACCTCTTTGAGCAGATTGCAGAGTTCTTCAAAGCGAATTTGAAGTAAAGCATTTGCATTTACGCATACAAAAAACATCCATCACGACATGTCATGATGGATGTTTTTGTTATAGTAATACTCATAGAAAGTTAGAAATCTATTTCTACTCTTTGTAATCCTCTCTTATTTTTACTTTTCCAGATTCACGTTGCACATATTTGTTACCGTATATAGCAGGATAATGGTCATGGCAACCATACAATAAAAACATATCAAAAGGCGTACCACTGTCAGACGGCATAAAAACAGCAATAGGTAAAAGTATTATATTAGTAGCAATAACGGCTGGAATTGTTATCGGGCTCAAACAAACATGTGTTATGATAACATCCCTTCTATGTTTTTTATACATTTCGATATTCAAATCATCTATTCTATTTGCTTCAGTATAATCAATTGGAGTAGTCCAATCGGCTCTATAACATACATATAAAGTATTCTTATCATTTATATGACGATTCCCATCACGAGGATATTTATTTTTATAGTGTCCTGGAATTGTAACTTTCTCAGACATTATATTATTGAAATAAACCCTATTCCGGGATGTGTTCCACTTTGCTAATGAATAGTCAAAACTATATGGGAGTATAAATTCTGTAATATCAATATCATCATACGGTGTAAGAGCCTTGGTTCCTTCTTCTGAAATAAACTGGGGTAATTTTTTCAAAGGTTCAATATTTGTTTCATTAATGGCTATCGCAAATGTTGAGTAAGGAGGTATACTCATACTTACACCAGATTCGTTAGTTTGTACGTTATTTATAGCATCCTGAACATTGTTAAATGTTGTACTGCGAGTGGAACGAACATCTTTAAATAATTCTGTAGCATAGCCATTTCTAAGAACATAGCACTTTGATTTATCAATAATCATACTCTTGTTACTCTTATTAACAATCTCAAAAGTTATAATATAGTCTTTATAGTTTTCAATCAATTTATATCTAATATCGAAATTCTCATAATGACAAGTAAGATTTTGTTCTTCAACCTTTGCCTCTTCATCCATATTTTGTATACCCAAATTACAGGTATTTTTTATGTATGGGTAATTAATATTAGGAGCTGCTAAATAAGTTGGAGCAGAACATGACGACATCAAGACAACACTCACTAAAAGAAAGAAAAAAGATTTAAGTAGTTTCATATTTGTGTTTTAATTATTGATTATCACAAAAAAGGTTAACAACAAGTCCTTTATCCAATTACGCACAAAAAGAAAACGTGGACCAAACTTTCTCTATCGCATATCGAGGTTCTGGAATACCTTGTGGCAATAAATCAAGTGAAGCCCACGCCAAACGGCATGAGCATCAACTTTGCTTCTTTTGCCACAATTTGAAATTTTCCAGATTTCGATATGCAAGATTGCAAAGCTAACGCTTTCTCCAATATATTCTAAAATGCGCGCAACAAACTACGCTAATACTTCATAGGCTAATCTTTTAATTATTTATATTCAATTACTTTTATCATTTCATATTACATAACAAACTTTGGAGGCGCAGTGAATGCAAAGATTATCAACGAGACAAAAGCCAAGACAACAACTAATATCGCTATTTTCTTTATAAGCTGTCTGCGTTTTATTTCCGCTTTGCGCTTGCGGTCCTTCTCTATGCGCGCCGCACTCTTCTTTCTTGGTTTATCTGTCATGATTACTGTTTGTCAATATTAACAACAATATTGAGCTCATCCAACTGACCAGGTTCAAGAACAGATGGTGCATCAATCATGGTATCGCGACCCGAGTTGTTTTTTGGGAAGGCAATGCAGTCACGGATTGAATCAAGACCGGCAAAGAGACTAACCCAACGGTCAAGACCATACGCAAGACCACCATGAGGAGGCGCACCGTACTTGAACGCATCGAGCAGCCAGCCGAACTGCTGCTGGGCACGCTCGGGAGTGAAACCGAGAAGTTCGAACATCTTGTTCTGCAGTTCGCTGTCATAGATACGGATTGAACCGCCACCTACTTCGACACCGTTGATGACCATGTCATATGCATTCGCACGTACAGCGCCCATGTCGGTATCGAGCAATGGAATATCCTCGGGCTTGGGAGATGTAAAAGGATGGTGCATTGCCATGTAGCGTCCCTCCTCCTCGCTGTACTCGAAGAGCGGGAAGTCTACTACCCACAGGCAAGAGAACTTGTTCTTGTCGCGAAGACCAAGCTGAGAACCCACCTCAAGGCGAAGTTCACAAAGCTGCTTGCGGGTCTTCATTGTATCATCGCCGCTGAGGATGAGGATAAGGTCACCTGGCTCGGCATTGAAGGCAGCCTTCATTGCCTGGAGAGTCTCCTGAGTGTAGAACTTGTCAACGCTTGACTTCACTGTACCGTCAGCCTCTACGCGCGCATAAACCATACCCTTTGCGCCAATCTGAGGACGACGCACAAAGTCGGTAAGTGCATCGATCTGCTTGCGTGTATATGTAGCAGCACCCTTTGCGCAGATACCGCCGATATATTCGGCACTGTCGAACACGCCGAAACCATGTCCCTTCATGATATCCATGAGTTCAACGAACTCCATGCCGAAGCGTGTATCGGGCTTGTCGCTGCCGTAGTACTTCATTGCATCGTGCCATGTCATACGTGGGAATGCTTCAGTAAGCTCAACACCGCGGATTGTCTTGAAAAGATGCTTTGCCATACCCTCGAAGAGAGAAATGACATCCTCCTGCTCCACGAAACTCATCTCGCAGTCAATCTGAGTGAACTCGGGCTGACGGTCGGCACGGAGGTCCTCGTCACGGAAACACTTCACAATCTGGAAGTAGCGGTCGAAACCGGATACCATAAGCAGCTGCTTGAATAGCTGAGGGCTCTGCGGCAGTGCATAGAACTGGCCCGGGTTCATACGGGAAGGCACAACAAAGTCACGTGCACCCTCGGGTGTTGAAGCAATGAGCATTGGTGTCTCAACCTCGATGAAGTTCATCGCGTCAAGATAACGGCGAACCTCCATTGTCATCTGATGACGCAGTTCAAGATTCTTGCGCACCGCTTCGCGACGGAGGTCAAGATAACGGTATTTCATGCGGATATCATCACCGCCATCGGTATTGTTCTCTATTGTAAAAGGAGGGGTTGCAGCCTCGTTGAGAACATTGAGTTCACTCACGATAATCTCTATTTCACCTGTAGGTATATTGGCATTCTTGCTCTGACGCTCACTGACAACACCTGTTGCCTGTATTACATACTCGCGTCCCAGATGCGAAGCCTTCTCACACAACTCTGCGTTTGTGTCCTCGCTGAACACCAACTGGGTTATTCCATAACGGTCGCGGAGGTCAACGAATGTCATACCTCCCATCTTACGTGCACGCTGTACCCAACCACTGAGGGTTACTGTTGTGTTTACATCGGCCAACCTAAGTTCGCCGCAAGTCTTTGTTCTGAACATTATTGTATAAATTATAAGCTGTTTTATATGCACCGCAAACATTCTTTTGCTTGCGGTTTGCAAAAATACAAAAAAAGAGGGATTATATTCACTTAATTATGCAAAAAATCACTATTCCACCTCAACCACCACGCCACGCCCGCAAGGCATAAATATAGTATCCTGCTCACCCGACAACGAGGTCTCGACAATGTAATATTGTTTCTGCATCTCAAGCGGAATTGTCAATGAGACAGCACCGGCAGCATCGGTAACAGTCTCGTGGCCATCCACCTTTAATACCACCCCCGGCAAGAACTGCTCCTTTACTGGGTTCCATAGCCTGAAGTTTACATTCCCGTATACCGACGGGTCACGACGCACGGCAATCTTTAAATCCCCTGACAGCTCAACGAATGTATCGACAGGCAGGAAATCCTTTGCCGCGACCTTCAGGCGCACCCTTTCACCGACGAAACGGGATGGGATATTCTTGAAAAGGCATTTTGATGAGAGTGCCGGCAGCGTATCACTCTTTATCTCGTTCTCGAGTTCAAGAGTCACTACAGCATCCTTCAATGGCGGCAGGCCGGTATTCTTTACAGAAACCTCGTCGAGACGAACCTCCACATCGACAGGCTTGCCGGCTGTCCAAACGGCAAACAAGACAGCAAGCACAGCTATGAAGAGAGTTGCAGAGAGCAGTATTTTGTTTACAAGCAGTCTTTTGTGCCGTTTCCATATCGAGTCGAACTCTACCCCAAGCAATGTAGTCACAAGCTGTACATAGGCACGTTGCCTGTTCATCCACGGCCAGCGGTAGTTTTTCTCGTGTATGTTGGCGCCGAGAATTTCGGGAATACCGAGTTCCTTGACGACCGGATTGAAACATTCGGTCGCACTATCGCTGCTGTTGGGTATCCCGTCGACAATGAAGAAGTGTATATTTGCTGTGCGGCCAAGGCTGTGGAAATAGGCGATTTCCTCACCTACCCATTTCGATTTAGCCGAATTGGGCGAACATATCACAATGAGGTTGCGGGAGGCTCTCAGGCGAGCCTTCAACTCTTCGTCCAAGACACCGATACCGATGTCTGCGGGAGCAAAGAAAACCGGTTTTATCGGCTTACGTTCCCATCCGTGCTCACTGCACAGAGTTGCCGGCATCTTGTATCCCTCAAGCTTGCGCTGCAGGCGTTTACCCCATTTCGTATCCTTTGAATTATAGCTTATAAAAGCGTAATATTTATATTGCCGGTTGTTTTCCATAGGACTCTCTACTCTATTTTATTCCTGTTTTTTGATTTTAATTTCTATGAGTTTCTTCAAATCTATTACATCCGATGCAATCTTGCCATACTCGAATGGTGATTTTATATAGAAAGCATAAGCATTATTGATATACTCAAGGGCCTGCTCGTATTTCTTCATTTGGTACAGTTGATAGGCTATCTCGTATGCCATCAATGCAGCTCTATCATTCAGTTTCTCTACTTTTGAGTAATACTCGTATGAATAGAGAAAATCATAATAGGCCGACGAATGATTACCGTTCCTCTTTTTTATGTACCCGTTCTGTTCACAGCACAACGCAAACTGCGGGGTATTTTGTTTTCCGTTCTTCACCATCAGTTCCAACATTGCATCATAATGCTTTTTTGCATCATCTGCCCGCTCTAAGGTTTCATAGATTATGCCTATTTCATAGGCTTTATCAATAAAAGACGGAATATTCTCGACACCCAACTGACTGACAGCATTCTCATAGTTGCGCAAGGCATTCATAATCAACCCCTCATCAATACACTTAACAAGGTTATTGTAATAGGCCTCCTCGGCCTTCTTCATATAATAGCCTGCCTGATTCGTATCACCTATTCTCTTGCAATCATTGTACAGGTTCGAATAAAGAATACCTAATTGGGAATAACCCTCACCATACGTCTCTATTGTATATTCAAGTGCCTTGAGTGAACATTCATACGCCTTGCCATGCTCCCTTTTGCGGCTATAGACGCGGGACATAGTAGAGTATGCATCGAGCGAATAGGGATGGACAACACCGAATATCTCGAAAGATTTTTCAATACTCTTCTCCATAAATGCAAGAGCCTCATCGTAATACCCACAATAATAACATATCCTGCCATAATTGGAGAGAAAAATTATATAAGCCGGTTTGTTTTCAAGGCCACATTTTTCGGCGATTTCCACAGCTTTCCTATTTGCATCAAGCGCTGCGCGGTATTTTTTGTTTGCCATATATACACTACCCAAATGTCCCCATAAATAGGCCTCACGAAAAGGAGTTGCGTTGGTCTGGCTGTTAAAAACCTCAAAAGCTGTATTCAATATATCTTCAGCTTCATCAAAATACAGAAGAAGATAAAACAAGTTAGACGTAGCAATCAAAGCATCTACAAAGAAATCTGTTTCTTCTACTTCGGAATTCTCCAATGAAGATACTATGTTCAGAAATTTATCGGAATACTCTAAAGCCTTTTTCAGTTCCTTTGCATCATTTGTCATCAGATATACTTGAGCAATGTGAATATATGCACGGGCTGCCTGATAACTGTTTTCTCCATACGTAGCTATCGCAGATTCAAGTTCACGCCCTGTATACATCAGCGCCGTTTCAAAATCCGATGCATACTCCATTAAGAAATCGGCAGCCTCTTCCTGCCACATAATGTTCGTTGTGTCAAGCGCTGCACGTGTCTCAATGTAGAAACGGGCCTTTTCGTTGTCGAAACGGGCAAGGGATATCGTGTAGAGATGGTACAGGTACTCGGCATCCTTCTCCTGTTGCTTGAGGACGGCGGCAAGGTCGGCATTGGCTTCGTTGATTATCTCCTCGGCCTGGGCAATGCGGCTGTCGAGTCCGGCTATGAATTCGGCAGGGTTGAAGGCGAGCTGCAACAGGGAGTCGGCACGCTCGAGTTCGCCGTTCTCGATACAGATGTTTATCTCGCGTTCGAGCTCCGTGAGCTGCGAGTAGTCGACACGGGCATAGTGGTCGGAGAGGGAACTTATCAACGACTGGTATTTCTCGAAAGAGGTGTAGAGTTTTTCTATCTCGGCA
>JAFQEZ010000107.1 GCA_017398805.1 Bacteroidaceae bacterium
ACTAAGCGTAAATGAGGATTTTGAAGGCAAACGTAACACAGAAAATTTGTGCAAACGAGTTAAATGCAAAGTTTACTTTGCTATTTTACAACGAGTGTTGCCAAATTTCGGGTACCAAATTTACTTTTTAGTCACCCCCATATATTTACACACGTACTATCGTTCTCCTGAGAAACACGACATTCTGCCCGTACATATACTTGCACTCCACACCGTCAATCTTCGCAAGCAGCTTTTGAGGTTCAAGACGTTTCCCCACATCACGCAGTACCATATGCACCTCATCTTCAAGTACCCTTATATGTATATCAAAGCAACGGCACTTTCCTGCTGCATCTGATGCAAGTGCCTGCATTATCTCCCTGCAATGCTCCTTGAACATGGCAATCTTTTTCCCGGCAAGGAACTTCTCGAGCCGCACAAGCGCACCAGAAATGGATTCTGCATCATATTCCACAGACATATCAAGCGAAGAGGAGTCGATATCGGCATCCGGTATAAGGGTGATGGCAGAAACACCTTTTTTACCTATGCACATTATAGTTGTTGCCGCCAACTGCAAAGTAACAAGCACAAGAGCCGATGCAGGGAAGCTCCACCAGAGAGTCTCAGGAGCATATGTTGTGAATAGCCACAGACAAAGCACAATACCCACAAGCTGCCCCACCGACAACAATAGGCTAAGCATGCGATACTCAAGAATCTGGAAGAGGAAACGCATCACAAGGGTTACGGCAAAAGGTATCAGCAATAAAGAGAAGATGCGCAACGGGTTCTCGATTTCTATTCCGCTGCCCGTCGCTCCAAAGATGAAAGATATTGCCTGAGGAAACAGCAACAGTAGCACGACCAGTGCAGCGAGCGAGCCACACACAAGCCGCAAAGAGAGCATGGTGAGCATATGCACCCCACGATAATCCTTCTCGCCAACAAGCACACTGCCTATGGAGAGCATTGCATTGCCCACGCCGTTGAGCACCACAAAGGTCATCATAAGAATCTGCATGCATACTGTCCATATGTAGATGCCGTCGGCACCTGCAGCAGAAAGTATCATACTGTTTATGGCAAACACCGCACCGCCAAGGAACAGGTTACCCAGCATGAGGGGAAGCCCCTCATATACATTACGCCCCACATATCCCCCGAAACCTTTCATGGGATTCACAAGCCTGTAGGCACTCCTTTTGCCAAAGAAATGGGTAGAGACCACCACAAGAGTGACAATATAACTGACTACCGTAGCTATGGCAGAACCTTCAATACCTATATATGCAACCAGCACAATATCGAGCACAATATTGGATATTGCTCCGGCAACCACACCCCTTGTCACAAGTCCCGGACGGCCATCAGTACTTACAAAATAGTTCATTCCGTTCGACATCACAAGGAAGAATGCACCGGCTGTGATTATATCGGTATATTCAAGCGCCATAGGAGTTATACGTGCCTCATCGCATATACCTGCCACAATCTCTTCCGAAGCCGCATGGGTAAACAACGACAATGCCGCACCCGAAACGGCAAGCAGCATAAGTGCGACCGTAAAGATACGGTTGACAAGAGCACCGTTGTGCTCTCCCATTGCTTTTGCAGCAAGCACACTACCACCAAGCCCAAGGAGTATGCTGGCACAACTGAATAGCATAGTCAACGGCATGACCATATTGATTGCCGAAACTGCATCAGGGCCAATCATGTGGCTTACGATTACAGCATCGGTTGTCACCGCAAGTTGCCCGGCCAATGATGTCATTATTGAAGCCGCCAGGAAATTCCTCAAGGCCCTGGATGTTATATATTCTTTCCTGCTTAGCATAAATCGCATTTTTGAATGCGCTAAGTTAATGATATTTACAAGAGAAAGCCCGGTCGGGGTTGTGTTTTTTTGATTATAATTGTATCTTCGCAGAAGAAAACAGAGTATAAAAGATAAAGATATGGGTACACCAATGATAAAGAGCGCACAGTTTGTCATAAGCAACAGCGATGTGCGCAAGTGTCCGCAGGACAACAGGCCCGAGTATGCATTCATCGGACGCTCGAATGTGGGCAAATCGAGCCTCATCAACATGCTTACCGACAAGAAGAGACTTGCCATGACATCGGCCACTCCGGGAAAGACACTGCTCATAAACCATTTCCTAATCAACGACGAGTGGTATCTTGTGGATCTTCCCGGTTACGGATATGCAAAACGCAGCAAGAGCCAGAGCGAGAAACTTCAACAGATAATATCGGGATATGTTCTTGGCAGGGAACAGATGACATGCCTGTTCGTGCTCATCGACTGCCGTCACGAACCACAAAAGATTGACCTTGAGTTCATAGAGTGGCTTGGCGAGAACGGCATACCATTCTCTATCATATTCACAAAAGCCGACAAACTAACACGCACTGCTCTTGCAAACAACATTGCAGCATACAAGAAACGCCTTCTTGAGGAGTGGGAAGAACTGCCACCGATATTCATAACCTCGGCCGAGAGCAAGACTGGACGCGAAGAACTGCTCCAATACATAAACGAAATCAACAGTACACTATGATAAGGAAATTCCTGACCATCTTCTTTGCCATAACACTTTTCGTTTCGTGCAAGAATGAGAATGAATTTACTATAAAAGGTGAATACACCGCTGCCCCCGACGGTACAGTCGTATACATGACAGCCGTAGATGATATACTGAATGTCCTTGATTCCGCAGTAGTCAAGGACGGGACTTTCGAGTTCACGGGCGAAGTGAATGAGATGGAAATAAGATACATATCAACCGGCAGCATCGTTGACGGTGGATATATTGCCGTTGAACCGGGAGAGATGAAGTTCAGGTTCGGTGGAAAGGTCGAGTGCAGCGGCACGGAAAACAATGATTTGCTTAACAGTTTTGTAAACAAGTGCGACGAGTTAGCGCAGTTGCAGATGTTTACCTCGCCGGCATATACCGCTGCTATGGGAATGAGCGACGGGGAGAAGGACAGCGTTGCCCGGTTTGTTGCAAAAGAGAAAGAGAAATTCGACGATTATGCCATAAAGAGCATCAACGGGAATCTCTCTTCGCCGCTCGGCAGTTTCTTCTTCTCAAAATCAGTAGGACTGGCTTCGGCAGCAAAGTTGGAACCGCTTGCAGGCAAGATTCCAGAAAAGTACCGCGACAAATTCTATGAACGGAAACTCAAACTGCTGAAAGAGATTCTCGAGGCAGAAAATGCCGATAGAGAATACAAGGACAGGTTGTCGAAAAACGCAGAAACCACTTCCGCAGGCAAAGAGATGCAGAATTTCGAGATCAAGGATATTACCGGCAAAAAAGTTCTCTTCTCCGATATCGTATTCTCAAGCAAATATACCGTACTGTTCTTCTGGGCAAGTTGGGATAAAGGATCGATTGAGACAGCAAAGGAGGTGAACAGGCTATTTGCCGAATATCATAAGAAAGGGCTGAACGCAGCAGGTCTCCCGCTCGCCAGTCCCACCGAAGATGTTGCAAACATAGTGGCACAGGAGAAGTTCGGATGGCAGCAACTATGCGACCCTGCCGAAGACTGCGCCGAAGTAGCGACAGCATACGGTGTATCTTCACTGCCGACAATAATCCTCATCGACAAGAAGGGAACAATTGTTGCAAGAGACCTTACTGTTGAAGAACTTGAGAAGAGAGTGAAAGAGTTGTTCTAAAGAGCTATAAACAAGACACACATGGTACTTAACTACATCTGGATTGCATTTTTTCTGTTGGCATTCGTCATTGCTTTGGGCAAACTAATATTCATGGGCGATACAACAGTATTCCCTGCTATAATGGATTCCACATTCGATCAGGCAAAGAACGCATTTGAGATATCTTTGGGACTGACCGGTGTACTGGCACTTTGGATGGGTATAATGAAGATTGGCGAGAAGGGCGGTCTCGTTGCCGCTCTTGCAAGACTGCTGAGCCCCATCCTGCAGAAGATATTCCCAGATATACCTAAGGGACACCCTGCAATGGGAACCATGTTCATGAACTTCTCGGCCAACATGCTCGGACTCGACAATGCCGCTACCCCCATGGGCCTTAAAGCCATGCAGGAACTGCAGGAGATAAACCCGAAGAAGGAAACCGCAAGCAACTCCATGATAATGTTCCTGGTGCTTAACACATCGGGACTCACGCTAATTCCCGTATCGGTACTACTCTACCGTGCCCAGTGCGGTGCAGCAAACCCGACAGACGTTTTCATCCCGATACTACTTGCAACCACAGTATCGACCATTGTCGGCCTCATTGTCACAAGCATATACCAGCGTATAAACCTCTTTAACAGAACGATGATGCTATTCCTGCTTGGAATATGCACGCTGATAGCAGGCGGAACATGGGGAATGATGCAGCTGTCACAGGTAGAGATAGAGGTGCTCTCCACCTCGCTTGCCAACGTGATACTCTTCTCTGTGATAATAATCTTCATCATTGCAGGCATGCGCGCCAAGATAAATGTCTATGACGCGTTCATTGAGGGTGCCAAGGATGGATTCGGCACAGCAGTGCGCATCATACCCTACCTCATTGCCATCCTGGTCGCCATTGGAGTGTTCCGCGCCTCGGGAGGAATGGATGTAATAATGGACGGCATCGCATGGTGCGCCAATGCCATGGGCATGGGAAGCGATTTTGTGGGAGCACTGCCTACAGCAATAATGAAACCACTCAGCGGCAGCGGTGCACGCGGAATGATGATTGATGCCATGAACACCTATGGTGCCGACTCCTTTGCCGGCCGTCTGGCATGCCTGTTCCAGGGTGCTACCGACACCACATTCTACATCCTTGCCGTATACTTCGGCAGTGTGGGAATACGCAAGACACGCCATGCTGTCACCTGCGGACTGCTTGCCGACCTTGCAGGCATAATAGCGGCAATAATTATTGCATATATATTCTTTGGATAAAAAACCTGATATCATGATAAGCTACCAGACCGAGGGCATAAAGATGCCCGCAATAAAAAGACGTGAGACAACAGCATGGATAAAGGCCGTTGCTGCCACATACGGCAAGAAGGTAGGCGACATCGCCTACATCTTCTGCAATGACGAAAAAATCCTTGAGGTAAACCGTGAATACCTGCAGCACGACTACTATACCGACATCATCACCTTCGACTACTGCGAGGATGATATCATCAGCGGCGACCTCTTCATTTCACTGGACACCGTACGCAGCAACAGCGAAATGGTTGGCGCCACATACGAACAGGAACTGCACCGCGTAATAATCCACGGCATACTGCACCTCTGCGGAATAAACGACAAGGGTGATGGCGAAAGAGAAATCATGGAAGCCTGCGAGAACAAAGCATTAGCGATGAAAAAACAAACGATATAATATATATTGCGAGCGCAGCGACGAGGAAACTCAAAGAGGCAATGCTACCCCGCATTGCCTCTTGTGTTCAGTTTGTTTAAATGTTTTCTATTTACACAACAAGTTGTGATCATTTTAAGCAAAGCCTATATGATTTCATATATATTCTATACTCAATTAGTATGTCCTTTTCCATCACAAACACCACATCTGCCAGTACCGTCACAAACACCGCATCTGCGTTGATATTTTTCTTTTGTTATAAGGCTATTATCTCCCCAATCATAGACTTTTCCTGTTCCCTTACAAGTTTTGCATTTTCCACTTCCGTTACATCTACTACATTTATGCAACGAGTTTGACTTTTTACTCTTACTGTTTCTTGAGGTCCCGCCATTACTTTTGTTAGAATTACCACTTACAGCATTAACACTGTTACCATAGGTATAATATCCACCTGTTCCGTTGCAACCTATACACATTTGTGTTCCTGTACCTCCACATAGCACACATGTGTTACCCATATAAGTTACACCACTGCCCCAACAACCGCCACAAGCAGTTGCGCCACGGCCACCACAGCCTCCACATGCGACAAAACTTTGAGAGGAGGCGAACTCACACACAACTAAAAATAAAAATAAAATAAAAAAATTCCTCATATTTAAACAATCTTTGATTTACTCAGCAAAAGTAAATAGCACCAACTACTCTATAACAAATCTTTAAGTATACAAATTATACCATTACGTATAACATTTATACTTCATTAAATACTGCAACCGAATAATATTGGAAAAAATTGTGATTCAAAGCCTTTGAGATTCGCAGAAGCAAATCCGTATTGATAGATTCTTGCCTAAAGATATAATAGACATTTGGACGAGCACAATTTATCTTACGTGCAAGCCATGCAGGAGTACGTTCCTGACGCAACATCTCTTCTTCGATTTTCTTACCTATATGTATCATAAAAGGCGGAACTGTTTGTTGCAAATCTTCAACTGAGGCACCGCCAAGCGCCGTGACGCAGATAAGCACAAACAGTTCACACCTCGTGGGCATGAACTTTTGTCGTGCCTATTCCTACGTCTCTGTAAATTGGCGGTTTTCAGTCGACGGAATAGAGCAAAAAGCTCAAAAATTTATATTGTAACTATATTCTTTTCTCTTTTTATCGTTGCTAATATACAATAATAAAAAATAAAACTGTTATTTGTTCTCACTATTTAACATTACCAACTTATCACAACTTCTGTCCTTCCAGTATATTCAAGAATGGTTTCTGTTTTGGTCATATCTTGCTATGTGTATAGCTAAGAGACATTTCAGTGTAAGAACACAGACAGCAAATAGTCACGCGAAGAACCCCTCAGTCCTTACGGACAGCTCCCCTAAAACAGGGGAGCAATATAAGTGGTGCCGCGTGGGTTACGACACAAATAAAGCGTGCGGCAGTTGCCGCACGCTTTCCTATAATATATTGATTGCTTATCAATCCTTCAACTTCGCCTTGATGAACTCACGGTTCAGGCGTGCGATGTTGCTGATAGAAACGCACTTTGGACACTCTGCCTCGCAGGCACGTGTGTTGGTACAGTTACCGAAACCGAGCTCGTCCATCTTGGCTACCATTGCCTTGACACGTTTCTTGGCCTCAACCTTACCCTGTGGCAACAATGCAAACTGGCTCACCTTTGCCGATACGAAAAGCATCGCAGATCCGTTCTTACAAGCAGCTACACAAGCACCGCAACCGATACATGCAGCAGCATCCATTGCCTCCTCGGCGATATCCTTGCCGATGGGGATTGCATTGGCATCGGGCATACCGCCTGTGTTGATGGAAACATAACCGCCTGCCTGCTGAATCTTGTCAAATGCTGTACGGTCTACCATGAGGTCACGGATTACTGGGAAACCTGCTGAACGCCATGGCTCAACAGTAATTGTGTCACCATCCTTGAAACGGCGCATATACAACTGGCAAGTTGTAGCACCTGTTGCAGGACCGTGAGGATGACCGTTCACATAGAGTGAACACATACCGCAGATACCCTCGCGACAGTCGTGGTCGAATGCGATAGGCTCCTTGTTCTCGTTTACCAACTGCTCGTTAAGGATGTCGAGCATCTCAAGGAATGATGTATCGCCAGGAATGTCCTTCATCTGATAGGTCTCGAATGCACCCTTTGCCTTAGGACCTCTCTGACGCCATACCTTCAATGTAAAACTTATATTTTTGTCCATTGTTTACAGATTTAAAGATAATTAGTTCTTGTAGTTACGCTGCTGTACCTTGATGTACTGATAGTTGAGGTCCTCTTTGAGGAGTTCCGGCTCCTGACCCTGGCCTGTATACTTCCAGCAAGCCACATATGAGAAGTTCTCATCGTCGCGCTTAGCCTCGCCTTCCTCGGTCTGGTGCTCCTCACGGAAGTGACCACCGCAAGATTCCTCACGGTTGAGAGCATCGTATGCCATCAAGCGGCCGATCTCAATGAAGTCGAGCAGACGGAGAGCCTTCTCAAGCTCGATGTTGAGAGTGTCAGCCTCGCCCGGAATACGCAGGTCGCTCCAGAAGATCTTCTCAACGCGGTCAATCTCCTTGAGAGCCTTCTCAAGAGACTCCTTGGTACGGGCCATACCTACATTGTCCCACATCACAAGACCCAGCTCCTTGTGGATAGAGTCTACGCTGCGTGTACCCTTGATAGCCATGAGCTTCGCAATCTTGTCATTGACAGCCTTCTCTGCCTCAACGAACTCAGGAGCATCAGTGCTGAAGCGTGGAAC
Source organism: Bacteroidaceae bacterium (assembly GCA_017398805.1). GTDB lineage: Bacteria > Bacteroidota > Bacteroidia > Bacteroidales > Bacteroidaceae > HGM04593. The sequence continues at coordinate 8,145 of JAFQEZ010000107.1, forward strand.
CTGAATCTGATCGGCGAGATAGTTCTGGATTGTATAAGGAAGAACAAAATAACCGTCGGCAAGACCCTGCATAAGGGCTGAAGCACCGAGGCGGTTGGCACCGTGGTCACTGAAGTTAGCCTCACCGATAGCGAACAAGCCCGGGATTGAGGTCTGGAGCTCATAGTCTACCCAAATACCACCCATTGTGTAGTGGATAGCAGGGAATATCATCATAGGCTCCTTGTACGGGTTGGTGTCAGCAATCTCCTCGTACATGTCGAAGAGGTTACCGTAACGCTGACGTACCACATCCTCGCCAAGACGCTGGATAGCATACTTGAAATCGAGGAACACGGCAAGACCGGTGTTGTTTACGCCGAAGCCCTTGTCGCAACGCTCTTTTGCTGCACGTGAAGCAACGTCACGTGGAACGAGGTTACCGAACGCCGGATAACGGCGCTCAAGATAGAAGTCGCGGTCCTCATCAGGAATATCGTTCGGGTGCTTTCTACCCTCCTGGAGAGCCTTTGCATCCTCGAGCTTCTTTGGAACCCAGATACGTCCGTCGTTACGGAGTGACTCTGACATAAGTGTAAGCTTGGACTGCTTGTCACCGTGAACAGGGATACATGTCGGGTGAATCTGTGCGTAGCATGGGTTTGCGAACCAAGCACCCTTGCGGTAGCACTGGAGAGCAGCAGAACCGTTGCTACCCATAGCATTTGTAGAAAGGAAGTATGTGTTACCGTAACCGCCGGTGCCGATAACAACAGCGTGGGCAGCGAAGCGCTCTACCTTACCGGTAACAAGGTTACGTGCGATGATACCGCGTGCACGGCCGTCGATGATGACAACGTCAAGCATCTCGTAACGTGTATAAAGCTTTACAGTACCCTGGTTTACCTGATAGTTGAGTGCAGAGTATGCACCGAGAAGAAGCTGCTGACCGGTCTGGCCGCGGGCATAGAATGTACGCGATACCTGAGCACCACCGAATGAGCGGTTAGCCAAGAGACCGCCGTACTCGCGTGCGAAAGGAACGCACTGAGCAACACACTGGTCGATGATAGCACCTGACACCTCGGCTAGACGGTGTACGTTAGCCTCGCGTGCACGGTAGTCACCACCCTTGATTGTATCGTAGAAGAGACGGTAAACAGAGTCGCCGTCGTTCTGATAGTTCTTTGCAGCATTGATACCACCCTGTGCAGCGATAGAGTGTGCACGGCGTGGAGAATCCTGAATACAGAAGTTAAGAACGTTGAAACCCATTGCACCGAGTGATGCAGCAGCCGAAGCACCGGCAAGACCGGTACCTACAACGATAATATCCAACTTACGCTTGTTGGCTGGGTTCACCAGTTTCTGATGCGCCTTATAGTTAGTCCATTTTTCAGCCAATGGGCCTTCGGGAATTTTGGAATCCACTTTTACTGAACTTATTTTAGCCATAATATTTGATTTTATAATTTACGAAAAATTGATATTAGCAGCAAGCTGCACCCGCCAAAGTAATCTTACCAAGCGCACCCAAGCCAAAGTAACCGGCTACGACAACAACCAAGAAACCGAGGATGATGATTGTCGCCAATACATTGCTGATAGCCTTCCAGCGGCAAATCCAAACGTTGTTGTTTGCACCGAGAGTCTGCATTGCGCTCCAGATACCGTGAGTGAGGTGGAACCAGAGAGCAGCCAACCACACTACATAAAGAGCAGCATAGACAGGACAGCTGAATGTGCTTGCAATGTAGTATGAGCCATTGGCAACATTCTCCATTGTAACAGCATCAACGTGCATGCCCATCATGTGCAATACCTCGGGCAACTGCATCTTAGCCCAGAAGTTGAAGAGGTGAAGAGCGATACCAAGGATAACGATGATACCCAGAACGAGCATGTTCTGCGATGCCCATGTAACGTTCTTAGGTCTCTCGGAAACAGCATAGCGCTGTGAACCGCGTGCCTTTCTGTTCTGCAATGTAAGGATGAAAGCATAAACGAAGTGCACAACTACAAGAGCAGCAAGACCTGCTGTTCCAACCAATGCATACCAGTTAGCTCCCAAGAACTCACAAATAGCGTTGTAACCATCGGTGCTGATGATAGCAACCAAGTTCATTGACATGTGGAAAAGAAGGAAGAGCACCAGGGCCGCGCCTGTAACACTCATTACTACCTTTCTTCCCACAGAAGAATTAGATAACCACATAATGAATTGATATTAAATTATATAATAAATAAATAGTTCGTTCAAATGGTTTGGGTACAGCGTCATGTACACCTGGAGCGGTGCAAGCAAGCGAGATACAAAACAGTAATTGTACCCCGTAGCACCACCATATAAATCCGCACAAAACCCAATTTGTCACAAAAATAAACCTTTTTTTATAAAAAACACAAAAAGAACAAATAATTTTATTTTATACATCTTTGCTTCAACGGTATAACGGAGGGGCTTATACAAAAAAACGGGAACGTGCAACAAAAGTTTCTTGCACGCCCCGTCTATAAGCAAGGGAAAGATTATATCGCCGGTTATACTCACATATTTTGCCGTATCACTTGCTGTGAGAACCCTTCAACTCTTCGCCAATCTCCTTCATTCGCTTGGTAGTGAGAGGATAGATAAAGATGAAGAGAGCCGAAACAGCAGCTATTCCGGCCGGAATCCAGCTTATGAGATAGCGCAATCCATCAATGGCCTCGGGTGTCTGCACTGCACCTTCGGCTGTATTGAAGCCGAAAGCGGCAAGTAGCCACAATACCGCAGATGTACCGAATGCGCCTCCGAACTTCTGCGCCATTGATGATGACGAGAAGATGAGACCTGTAGAAGAAGTCTTGAATTTAAGTTCCGCATAATCGGCAACATCGGCATACATACTCCAGACAAGCGGCGAAACAATTCCGGTGAATATTCCGGTAGCCACCTGCAGCACAAGCAACGTCCACAATCCCGATGTCGTGTCTACCGGCACATAGAAGAACGCAATACACAACCCCATTATGGCAATCAGGGAGTAGAGGAAAGTACTCTTCTTGCCTATTGCAAATGTGATCGGTGTTGCCACAGCCACGCCTATCATGTTTGCAATCTCACCCACAGTGAAGAACATTCCTGCATAAAAGGCAAACTCCAACGAGAAGATCGAGAGCATAGGCTCGCCCGAAATATGCGCTGTAAAATAATAAGGTATCACAGCATATCTCACAGCACCGAAGAAGTTGAAGAAGAGCACGCCTCCGAGCAGTATCCACCAAGGACCGTTATGTAAAAGAGACTTGAAATCATCCTTCACGCTTGTCTGTTTTATCTCAGGTGCAATCCTTTCGCGTGTCATCTTGAATGTAAGGCAAAAGAGCAGACAACACACTACCGAAACCACAACCATTGCAAGCTGCCATGCCTGAGGATCATGCGTAACCTTGCCCGTTGTTCCTGCAATCATGTTGCAAAGCGGCTCCCACAACAGAAGCACTATGAATGAACCGGCATATGCAAAGAACATCCTGTAGGACGAGAAAACAGTCTTTTCATCGGAATCATCGGTCATCACGCCCAGCATCGATCCGTAAGGGACATTTATTGCCGTATAAACGGTCATCATTAGCACATATGTCACAAACGCCCAAACATTCTTTCCCGTCTCACCCAGGTCGGGAGTCGTAAAGAGCAGTATACCCGAGATTGCGAACGGCACCGAAATCCACAGAAGATAAGGGCGGTACTTTCCCCATTTTGTATTTGTACGGTCCGAAATGACACCCATCATCGGGTCGGACACTGCATCCCAGATTTTTGTAACCAGAAACAACACTGCTGCAAGTTCAAGGTCAAGCCCGAATACATAGGTGTAGAAGAACGGCAGATAAGCACTGAATATCTTCCAGAACATCGAAGAGGCCATGTCACCGAATCCATAGCCGATTTTTTCTTTTAAAGTCGCCATTATGATTTTGTATTTGGTTTTCTCTAATTGGCAAATGTAATAAAACTCATCGAGAGTACAAGTAGATGAGCAAAAAAACATCCCAATATAAACCTAAGAGTTGCAAGAGTTGCATAAATTACATCCATGCTTCGTGCGACCGGTCACTAATGAACCCGCGTGATGAAACTCGTCCACACCATTAGATTCTTCGTTTCACTCAGAATGACAAAACAACGTTTTGTTATCGGTGAGTTCATTAGTGTAACAATGAACGAACCAATGCTCTTTTGTTTTGTTATCGACGAGTTTTGCAGCAACAGGTCAAACGCAGCACTCCCACCCCTCCGCCAGTAAACTGGCACCTCCCCTCAGGCAGAGGAGGAATTTAGGTTATGCCGTTTGGGTTGCGAAAAGCAAAACGAGTCAATGACAGTGCAAATATAGAATGACAAAACA
>JAFQEZ010000108.1 GCA_017398805.1 Bacteroidaceae bacterium
ATAAAGTTTACTTTAATGTTTTACAGCGAACGAAGCCAAGGCTCGCCGCAGGCAGTGCGCTTGTGCAGGCTTCAAAACCGCAACCGACGCTGTAATGCGAGAGCAGAGAATGCTTGTATTCTATGCCGAGCTACGAGGAGGGAAAACCACTTAGTGGGTTAATTTACTAAGCGTAAATGAGGATTTTGAAGGCAAACGTAACACAGAAAATTTGTGCAAACGAGTTAAATGCAAAGTTTACTTTGCTATTTTACAACGAGTGTTGCCAAATTTCAGGTACCAAATTTACTTTTTAGTCACCCCCTTGTTCTTGAATTATACCCCAAAATTGTTATCTCTCCGGGAACAGTATCTCGTATGTTCCGTCGGTATAATATACACGTATTTCCTTTATCCGCTTTTCGTCTGTATGCACAGCCTGTATGCGCTGTGACTGGGTTCTGCGTGCAGGGCGTTCGGCCTGTTGCCTCAGAGTGGCACTCTGTGGTTTAGATTGGCGCACAGGTTGAGGTTCATTGGCAACCTGAGTACGCATTATAGCCGGCTGGGTATTCTGCATTGGCGGCTGTGGCTGTGTAAAGAGCGTATTCTCAACAGGCTTAACCTCAGGAGCCTCTACAGATGCTCCCATAACAGGTTCATCTCCCTGACCTGTCATGAGCCATTTGATATCGAGCTCCGGAAAGGCCTCGAATATCTTTTGCATAACCTCAAGACTTGGTTTGTTGCGGCCACTTATAATATGCGAAACCGATGCTCGCTGTATTCCTGTCCTGTCGGCAAACTGCGACGGAGTAAGATTATAGCATTTCATCAGCAGTTCAATCCTCTCTCTCTCGTTCATGTTTTTATGCAATTTTCAAATATATACAAATGTAAGAACCAAAACTTTTACAAATATAGCAACAATATTTTTACCACACAATACCAATCAAAATTAATCATAAGCCACGGAATTTACATTTATAAAACAATTGTAAATTTATCATTCTGTCAAAACCTGTTTGCCAGGTTCTCATATATTCAAGACCAACAGCGAAAGATTCAGCAATGCAAGAGATACGCACAGGCTATAATTTAAATCATGATTTTGCGCTAATCTTTTGGTTTTACAAGAAATACAAATGAATAAACAGCAAAATATGCAGTTTTAGAATCACAAGTACACAAAACGGATAAATACATTCAATTATAAATATAACAAAACAATACTATCGCATTGGTTTTTAGTATATTATAACACAGAAATACAAATTGCATATTTTATGCATACCACTATTAACCGTGTTGATATCTACCTGTTGATAACGTCCTGGATAATCTTGACAAAATATCAATTCCACCACCCTCCTCTACGATGCATCATTGTAAACTTAGTGTTATACACAAATATATGACATCATTAAACGTTGACTTAATTTACATTTCTATCATACAGAGTATCAATCAAGACAAATGCAATTTACATTTGTTGGTAATAATTATTCAAAACAGAGGCCTAACATTAGTGAATAAGGGATAATTTGGAAATGTTTCGCGAAATCCCCTACCATTTATCGGTTTTTGAGTTTCAATCGATTCTCAGAGGCTTATTTTATAGATAAAAAAACGAATATCAAACGATTACACTGCGTAAAAGATTTTGAATAGATAAACAAAATAGAAAATGCAGCAAATCTGACCGAAAAACAGCCCATACCCCTCAGCATGCGGCACCAGAATTGCTCCCCCCTGTTAATACCCCTCTGCCTACGGCACCTCCCCTAAAACAGGGGAGGAATTGGCTGTCACGGAGTGACTGAGGGGTACAAGGGAGGAATTGGCTTTGCCGAAGCATAGAGCTTTCATCTTTGCTCTTTAACCCCACTTCGTGGGCTTGAACCTTGGCTGCACTCGCTGTAAAAGCTCAAGTAAACTTGGCTTTCGCTCGCTTGCACGCTTTAACCCCACTTCGTGGGCTTGAACCTTGGCTGCGCTCGCTGTAAAAGCTCAAGTAAACTTGGCTTTCGCTCGCTTGGCACACTTTAACCCCACTTCGTGGGCTTGAACCTTGGCTGCACTCGCTGTAAAAGCTCAAGTAAACTTGGCTTTCGCTCGCTTGCACAAGCTTTCATCTTTCCACTTACATCTTTGACCTCTTGTAAGCCGGACAAAGCATCAAAAAAAAGGCAGGAGTGGCGCAAACCAATCCTGCCGAACTGTATTTATCGCCCTAAAAAGGGCAAAATATTATTACTCTACAACAACCTTTACAGTTACATTACCGTTCTTGACAAGATATATACCGGAAGCAAGCGTGCCAAGAACGCTCTTTTCACCCTCTGCCACCTTTATACCGGAAAGTGTAAATACCTCCACCGAACTGCATTCACCAATAATCTCTGAGATATTTGTGAGCATTGTAACCACTTGGTACTGTGAGAAACCAGAGACGCCATATGCATCCTTTGCCTGTACACGGTAACGGTACTTCGCACCTGCTTCAAGGTTCTCGAAAAGATATGATGTCTTGTCTGTAACAACGGTAGCAATCTGTTCCGATTTCATTGAAGTTGTTGTGGAAATTACAACATCATCAATGTTTGCACGTTTCTTGCCGGTGCTTGCAGCCGTGCTGAACTCAACATAGAAATATCCGTTCACGTCGGCTGTAAAGGTGTAGACGGTTGATGCAGCAGTGGGCACAAATTCTTTTACAGCTACTTCACCTCCTTCGGAATCCATCACTGTAACAGTGAGCTTGGAACCTGTATCGCTCGCATTATACAACTTTGTAGAGAAGGAAACCTCAACTGCACCCGATGCTTCAAGGACCGGAGTGGTAACGTAGCCGCCATTGTTTGCCGTTCCCACACGCAAGACACCGCCCTCGCTGTATATTTTATAACCATCCCAATCGCCAGTCAATGTATACTCGTTTATTGTAGACGTTACATCGGTATTTGTCTTTGTTAAACCAGTGAAGTCCTCGCTCAGGATTGTCTCTGTGTCACCATTGTCATCAACATCGGTAACCTTATAAAGTTCCACATTATACTCCTCGGCACCTTCTACAACCTCCCAATTTGCTACAAATGATGTCTCGGCAATATCTGTAGCCGGCAATACAACAGGATTGGCAAATGTACCTCCCATAAAATTGAAAGAGATTACATTATTCTCATATTTTATGCTACGTATCGGCTTGTTCATATAACCACCTGTATATACTTTCGCTGCAGGGATTGATGTGTTTGTAAGTTCGGTATTTCCGCTTGTACCCGGCCATACATCGCCCTTAAGGCTGGCAACAAACTCTTGAGCAGAAACTTCGCCATACACATCCAATTTACCGTCTGCCGGAATAATGGTGTATCGTGGATGATTCCTTGTTGTATTGATTGTATTGTTATCCCAAGCGTTCTTGTTGTAATCGACATGGATCACAAGCATTCCGCTATTAAAGAGATAAGAATCCCATGCCTCCTGTTTGCGGTTCTCGAGAATGTAGTATTCATTCGGATTGACATCATTGACAACCTTATAGGCAATACCGCCCTGAGTCAGAGGCTTCATTGAATAGTCGCCCTTCTTGTCAAGCACCACAATGTCTCTCCAACCACAGAAATCACGCTGATAAGCGCTGTAGCCTACAGGAACATAACCCTCGGCAGCATAGTTGCCCTGGTCCATCACATCCCAATAGTCCATACCCCAGTTGCCGCTCTCATATGTTGTATCGTAAATATCGTGCAGACCAAGGCAATGTGAGAATTCATGGCAGATGAGACCGATACCTGCAAGCACCTTTCCAATCTCCGACTCATATTCCTCGCTGTACACAAGCTCGCCACTGCAGGCATATGTGTTGCACTTCACGCCGTCAACGGTGACTGAGCCTGCCTGAGCCGACATCTCCCACTGATGAGGCCAGATGGTATTCTCATCGGCACCATACGACTCGGAATATCCTGCATAGATACAGTATACGAACTCTACCTCGCCGTCACCATTGTTGTCGCACTTCGAGAAGTCAAAGTTTGCATCGGCCTTCTGAATACCCTCCTTAACTGCATAGGAGGCCTTTTTATCATCACCGTTAGCATCGTTGCCACCATAATATGACATTTCATAATCAAGCGTCACAATATCTGTGACCATGAAGTTCGGACGGAACTTGCCGTCGGATTGCGCAATGAAATAGTCACGTGCGCTACCCACGCTCTCTGCAAAAGGATTTTCAAGTTTGTAACCCTCAGTATTCAACAAGTTGTTTATATCCTCCTTTGTATAAGTAAACTTTGTGTCCTTGAACTGTATCAGAACCACGGCAATGTTTACATCACCTTGAGGATTTATCTGTGAACCTGCCTTCTGTGCCGCCTTTCTGTATGTTACAGATCGTGTAGCCGCAGCCTTATCCATTGAAACCTTCATCGCATCATAGTCTATAGATGCTATGAGACTATTTTCATACAATGTACGGTCTGCACTCTCATGCGCAAGGCATTTTGTTGACACGAACTCACCGGCAGCAGTGAATGTTGCATAAGAAAAATCACCGTTCTGTTCCTTCACAAGCGGTTTGCCGTCAAGAGTTGAATGATAGTGGAATGCTTCGTCACCTTTTAACACGACAGTAAGCACACTGCCATCGGACTGTCTCACCTTTATCGGCTTACGATAAGCCGGTGCTGCCATGGTTGACACCACCATGCAGGCAAGAACAATGAATAGAAATACTTTTTTCATCTTTATAGAAATTATATTTAATCTTTCCCTGCGGGAGTTCTCCCACAATCCACAAAATTAGTGATAAAATCCGAAAACACCCAACAACAAAGACAAATAATAAACACGTGCACCTCTTTTATATATCAAAGAATGGAGAATTCGGCATACAAAAGTTAATGACAGTTAAAAATCGACAGACGTACAAACATTAATGCTTGCACGTCTGTTATCAGTATGTGTTTTTCATAGTAATAGATTTTACGGCCACATCCGCTTGTGAAAGTCGATGCCCGAACGGGTAGAAGCGTTTACCCGGAACAATAAGCCGCGTCGTTCCCCTAAGGCGCGGCTTATTATGCAAAAATAACTCATAGAAGGGTCCCTAATCTGCAACAACCTCCATAATGCACTGCTTGCAGTTGAACAGAAGGCGGAAACGTCTGCCGTCGCCCGAAACCAAGTAGAACGGTTCCTTATACCGATGCTTCTCGCCCGTTTTGGTACACCACCCCATGCTGTATTTTATACAATGTTTGCAGAACATTACTGTAGCACCTTCAACAGTTGCTTTTTCAAATGCAGGAAGCACCCTCTGCACACCATGTCCTTTGTAAAAGGCCAAAGCATATTCATTAGAGACATTACCTCTGTAGTCGAGAGTTTCGACAGGATAAGGTATATTGTTATTTTTCAGTCTCATATCTTCGCGGTCAACGGTCGTGCGATGTTTCTCAAGCAGTGCCTCGCAAAGAGATCGACGCATATCAGAAAGCAAAGATGAAGGGAGAAACCAATCTGCCGATAATTCAACATCAATCTTACTGATTTCAAATGGAGTATTTCCCCATTTGCCCAACTGCTTTACGATATTGCCGGATTGCGATGTGCGTGCCTCCTGTTTTTCAAAAGACACTGTAATTTCACATTTTATATTTCCCTCATCTACACCGCTTAAGGTAAATCCATCTAAAGTTTCACTTAAGCGCAGAGAGAGGCCTAATTTTCGGGTAACATCGGGACGTGACAGTTCTCTTTCAAAAGCACAATCATAGTTACGGAACAGTTCATCACCACTCTCCACGGGAGGCATCGTCTGAGGGAAAATACGGTTGCCCTCTACCCTGTTTATATGAAAACCTTTCATTCTGCCGTCCGCAGCAATAAAGCATGCTCCATCACCATTGTTGAACTCTTTTCCCGTAAAAGTAAAGAAGTTGCGCGAAACGAATTTCACACGGCCCATATACTCGCCTTTCGACTTCGGCGTGTCGAAAGAGTGCATATCACCTTTCATGCCATTGAGCATATAATCGGTAAAACCACGACTGAAACTCTTTTCCGGCGCAGGAACGAATTGTGGGGAACAGACGCCATAAGACGCTCTTGCATACTCGCCTCTCCTTTCAAACACCTCATCAAGTTTTTTGCGGTAATATGCCGTAATGTTCTTTACATACGAAATATCCTTCAAACGTCCTTCAATCTTGAATGAGGTGACACCTGCATCGAGCATCTCCTCTATATGCGAACTGCGGTTCATATCTTTGAGTGAGAGCAGATGCTTGCCGCGTGCAATAGCAACACCCTCCGAATCGACCAAATCAAAAGCAAGACGACAGAACTGCGCGCATGCCCCACGGTTCGCGCTACGTCCGAAACAGTGTTGCGAAGCATAACATTGTCCGCTGTAACTTACACAGAGTGCTCCATGAACAAACACTTCGAGCTCGGTTTCAGGAACTGTTTCATGAATTTTCCTTATCTCCTCCAATGAGAGTTCACGCGCAAGAACAATACGGGGGAATCCCACATCGGCAAGAAATTTTGCCTTTTGCGGTGTGCGGTTATCCATCTGGGTACTGGCATGCAGCGGAATCGGCGGTATATCCATCCCGGCAATGCCCATATCCTGAACAATCAGTGCATCAACACCAATCCTGTACAGTTCTGCAACAAGCCGTTCCACCTCTGCTATTTCATCATCATATATTATTGTGTTCAGAGTCACATAGACCTTTACACCGAATATGTGGGCATATTCAACCAACCGGGCGATATCCTCAATGGAGTTGCCGGCAGCCTGACGTGCACCGAACTGCGCAGCACCGATATATACAGCATCGGCACCATGGTTGATGGCGGCTATGCCCGTCTCACAATCCTTTGCCGGAGCAAGAAGTTCAATTTTGCGTGGTTGTTGCATCTGTTTCTATTTTCGTGCGAAGATAGTGAAAAAAGATAATAATTTTTCAACAGGACGGTTTGGATACAATATTTTTTTATTAAATTTGCTTCGTGGAAAATTTGGTAAAATATACAACAAAGCTTATCGCACAGCACAATTGTGTGATAATTCCAGGTTTGGGTGCTTTTTTGGCACACAAAGTACCTGCGTCATACAATGCCGAGGAGCGCATATTCATGCCTCCACACCGCACTTTGGGTTTCAACACACAGGTAACCATCGACGATGCCCTGCTCTTGTCGGAGTACATCAATGAAAACGGTTTGAGCTACGACGAGGCTACAAAGAAAATGCGCAATGACATTTCGGTGTTGCGTCACACACTGTCGGCAAAGGGCTGTGTAAGAATGGGCGAACTCGGAACTTTCACCATGAATATAAAAGGTGAGATTTCATTTACCCCGGACCCTAACGGCATTGACGACCCGTACAATTTCGGTATTGAGCCGTTGCTCATGCCGCTACTCTCCGACTGCGAGAAGAAGGAAATTGTAATCAAACGCCACACATTAAGGAAGTTCATTTCCGTTGCAGCTGCGGCAATAGTATTGCTCTTCCTCGTAGTTCCGGTAGCCAACAGCCTCTTCAATCCGTCAATGCAGGCCGGTATACCTGTAGGTAAGAAAACTGTTACCGTATCGGATGCCAAGAGTACAGGTCGCTTTACAACATCTGAAAATGTAAACACGGATAAGAGCACTCAGACCATAAAACAAAATATCAACTGCCAGGAAACTGTTGCCGTTGAGGAAACAGAGAATAAGGTTGCAGAGGTTGTAAAAGAAGATGGTCCAAAGTTCTCAATCATAGTTGCAAGTTCTCCCAATGAGGCCAATGCCCAGCTCGCAATAAGCGAACTGAGTGTAAAGATGAAGGCAGACTACAGTGTGGTAAAGGGAGGAGGCAGACACCGTATTGCTCACAGCACATACAGCAGCAATGCTGATGCTACATCTGCTCTTTCTGAGATAAAGGACACATTCCCCGACGCTTGGATCCTAACACACTAATCCGTTTATAAACTCATGAGCAAGGTAATTTGTCCTAAATGTGACCATGCCATTGATTTTGATGCAACCCAGTACAAGGTGGGTCAGGCATTGGTATTCGAGTGTGAACATTGCCGCAAAAGTTTCACCATACGAATTGGCGAGGGAGATGATGATATCCAGACCGAAGATTTCGGCCATGTGGTTGTCATAGAAAACACTTTCTGCTACAAGCAGGTTATCCCACTATGCGAGGGCGACAATATGCTGGGGCGTTACAACAAAGGAACTGTGATATCACACCCTATTGAGACAAACGATCCCAGTATGGACCGCAGACATTGTATCATAAACGTCAAGAAAGGATATAACGGCGAACTCACATACACAATCCGCGATAACCAGAGTGTAACCGGAACATTCGTAATGAACCGCATACTCGGCAACCGCGAGCGCCTTTTGATTGAAGACGGTGCAATAATCACCCTTGGCGCAACAACACTCATCCTGCACACTCCCGAAGGAGAATAGTAATCCTTGCAGACAAATGAGGGTGACCCAAAAAAAGTAAAATGGGACACCCTCTTTCATTTAGAAGATGAATAAAAAGATGGAGTTCAAGGCTTGTGAAGCCTTAAAAACCGGAGTTTACTAAGCGTAAATGAGGATTTTAAGGCAAGCATAACGCTGAAATACACTTTTAGTCATCTTCTATAAAGTATACTAAGGTATCATTCTACCTCAATCACCTGTACGCCTCTATTAATTTCAAAATCTTTTCCATTGATTGACAACGTGTAAGAAGCATTGCTTTCAACCGTTACTTTAACACCATCCTTTACAAGCGATGTAGTTATGTCACCGAATCTCAGATTCATGATACCATGACGCTTGCTGCTTGTACTGCGCCATACGATTCTGCGTGTTGTAGCATCGGCATTAATTCCGATGACATTCTCAATGAACATTGAAATAGGAATAATACCGCTCCACCCCACAAAATCCGGTTTTACCATGTAGACACCTGTAGCATCCGTTGCCGGCATATACATCTCTGGCGAATAGAGTTCCCAAATGGTACCTGTAGACTCATACACCTTATACATGGTAACCATATTCCTGCGCGCAATAAGCGATGCCAGTTCCTCATATCCATTATTCTGCAGTCCCTTGACTGTCATATAAGTCGTCGGTGCCCACACTCCTCCTCGCCAATAGTTTCCACACTTGTCATAGTAGGGCTGGTTGGCTGCAAGTGAAGGCAAAGGCAAACGCCTCCAGAAGAGGTTCTCATCCTTTATCGCCTCAACAAGCCTTGCGCACTGCTGCCGGGATGATATGCCTGCCAACATAGGCCAGAATGTTGCCGTAGTTATCCATGGAGTGCGCACAGATGCTGTATCTACATCGTAATAAAGTCCGCTCTCCTCGTCCCACATATAACGGTTTATTCTATCTGCCAGTGCCGCAGCTTTCTTTCTATAAGCCTTAGCCTTCTTCTTTTCGCCAAGAATAGTACATATCTCGGCAAGATTGTCATAACAGATCTTAATCTGCGAGGACATATCCACCCACCCCATTGCATCGGTGGCAGAGTGGATATCACCATCGGGTGACGGACGTCCCATGTCGCGTGGAGTATTGTCCATACCGCTTGCCTGTCCGTTAGACCAGTAGAGAGCATGTTCCGTACCATGGGCTTTGCGGTTCTCTTCAACCCATGATACATATCTTTCAATAGGTTCAAGAATCTGTTCAAGCCTTGCTGTATCCTTTGTGAACCTGAAATACTCCATTTCGGCCCAACTGAAAAGCGGAGGATTGATTGTTCGGGCATAATTAGGACCAAGACCCCAATGATGGTCAACGCCGTCGGCCTCATTAAGTATGCGGCAAATCATACCATTAGCGTGCTGACGGGCGTAGAAGTTGTCATGAGACTCTATGAACGGGAAAATATGAGAAGCATATCGCCCGAACATCACCATGAAGTGGGTATCCCACTGGAATATCTGTGGAGAAAGTCCCTCATCAATCCAATTCGCCACAAGAGGCGATTCTGCAGGCGGCTGTTTCAGATTGGAGAAAGCAATCTCCCATGCCCGCCAATAGAGTTCTACCCATTCCGGGTTCTCATCCCAGATGGGTGTAGGAAGCTCAGACTTGGAGTTTTCGAAAGTGGGCAAGGATGCCGGCACGTACTTTTTCTTATGGAAATAAATGCCACGCTCATCCTCCTGCGCAAAAAGCGAAGAGAAAGTAACAGAAAGCGAAATAATTATAAATAGACTCCTTTTCATATATTTCAAGTATTCACGGGATATTACCCTCAGAATTTGGCAATAACCTATTTGTGTATATCATTCCGGCGCGTCCCGATTGATCTGCAGGAATCTCTTCAAGACTGTCAACCGTAAAAAGCGCGACATTGAAATGCCGTACCTTATTGAGGAAACGGAACATCGGGTGATTGAAACCGGTTGTATGCAGTGCGACCCACTCTATGCGTTCACCGGGAAAAAGCCTGTGCAGAAGAAGGTGCTTAAGCAAAGCACTTGCCATGTCATCGGCCGTACAGGAGTAAAGCACACGGTAATACCCCTTATCTATCAATGCTTTGTAGTCTCTGTATGAAAATGCCTCTACAACCATCCGCTGCTTGAGATACGGAAAGTACTGTTCGAGCACATCAGGGTCCGATACCTTGTCGGTAACAAGATAAAGGCTATCATGCTGCATGAAGAAGCTGTTTATATCCTCGGCACTCATCGGAGCATATCTGTCATGAATGCGTTGCAACATGAAATCCTTCATCAAAAGCACGCTGTCACCCCAATTGGTATTACCGGTCATTCGGTTGAAATCTTCCCAGGAATGAGCGGCTACAAGCACGCTGTCACTCGTAAAAAGAAAATCAAATTCAATGTACCGGTATCCATTGGCAACAGCCTTTTCAAGTGCCTCACGGGAATTGGTATAAATATGACCATCAATCTCACCTCCTGCATGTGCTATCAATTCAGCATGCCGCACCTTTTCATGAGTGACACATGAAAGGATGATCATTGGCAGAAGCAACAGCAGATAAAAGCATCTTTTAATCATATCGGGGCACAGGCCTTTGCAAGGAATTCAAGCAGTTCGCCACTAAAGTAAGGCGACAGCTTACCATACACAATAACGTGGTAATCATTAATATATGCACGAGCATCATCACCGAGCAATTCAGGGATTATCGGTGTGGTATCAATGGGGCAAAGGGTAAGAGGAGAAAGTTCGAAAAATGTCCCGAACTCACTCTCGCCATACTCTTTCACAATCATGGTATTCTCGATACGTATACCATGACGGCCCGCTTTGTAAAGGCCGGGTTCATTGGTAACAGTCATTCCAGGCAAAAGGTGAGCCGGCATATTGTTCATACGTATCTGATGAGGGCCCTCATGCACATTCAAGAAGTGCCCGACTCCATGACCTGTGCCATGCAGATAGTTATCGCATGACTGCCACAACCACTGACGGGCAAGCACATCGAGTTGGGTACCGCATGTTCCCTTGGGGAATTTTGCCATTGCAAGCGATATATGTCCCCGAAGGACACGTGTATAATCCTCTTTCTGCTCCCGGGTAAGTTCTCCAAGTGCTATTGTGCGTGTAATATCTGTCGTTCCGCCAAGATACTGACCTCCACAATCAAGCAGCAAGAAGCCCTCCGGAGCAAGCAATGCATTTTCTTTTTCATTAGGTTCGTAGTGCACTATGGCCGCATTCTCACCATATGCCGATATTGTAGCAAAGCTAAGTCCCTTGAACGAATCATCCTCGGCACGGAACTCCGTCAATTTGGCATCTACATCAAGTTCATGCACACCACCTGCAGCAACAGCCGGTTTCAGCCAATTGAGCAGTTTGACCATGGCTATGCCCTCGCTGAGCATTGCTGTTTCAAAACCTGCAATCTCGGTCTCGTTCTTGACAGCCTTCATCATTGCAAGCGGAGACTCCTTGAAAACCGCATAACAAGCATTGTTCATGCACTCCACAGCAGCACGGTTGCAACGGTTCGGTTGCATAAGCAGTGTTTCCTTATCATATGATTCAAGTGCTGACCATATCGAGTCATAATCCGCAATGGAGATACCCTCACCTGCAAGATACGATTCAACTTCCAAGGTCAGTTTCTCCTTATTCACATACAAGGTGGCAGTTTCAGCAGTCACAATCATGTATGATACTACCACTGGGTTGTACTCCACATCATTTCCACGCAGATTCGTAAGCCATGCAATCTCGTCGAGCATGGTCACGAGCATACCGTCAACGCCCAAACGTTCAAATTCTGCACGCAAACGTGATATCTTGCTTGCAGCACTCTCACCACTATACTCAACAGGAAGCATGAATGCCTTTCCTGTCGGTACTTGAGGACGCCCTTCCCAAATTTCGGCAAACGGATCGGTTGATGCATCCACTTTGATGCCGCATGATGAGAACTCTTCGCTCCATGCCTTGACCTCGGCAATGGAGCAGACTTTGCCGTCAACACCCACAACATCACCCTCTTTCAGATTTTCGCATAGCCATGCTGTTATGGTAGGTGTTTCAGGCGCTCCATCTTTCATAAGCCCAATACCTGTTCCGGCAAGTGATTTCTCCGCAGCAAGCCAATAGCGTGAATCGGTCCACAGAAGAGCCTCGCCGGCAGTAACGACAACAGTTCCTGCCGAACCGTCAAAACCGCTTAACCACTCACGTGATTTCCAACACTCTGCAACATACTCGCTGCTATGTGGATCGCTGCTGACAACTATGAAAGCATCAAATCCGTGCGCACTCATATAAGAGCGCATCATATCCAATCTTTGCGGTATCATATTTTCCATATCATTTTGCCTTATTACGCGAAGATATGAAAATAAATGGAAAAAACATCAATAATAATATGTTTTAAGGAATTCTTTCAACAACTACATATGCAACATACCTGCTTGCAGCAGTAACCGGAGAGAGATTCATATATCCCGAAACGATTTTTCCGTCATTGACAACCAATGGGTATTCGGCCTTGAGCTTTTCGTACTCAGCCAATGCTTCTCCCTCATTTTTATAATAAGTGACTGCATAACGTCCTTCACTACCACTGGCGACATAACTATCATGGAACAAGCGTGATACGACACCCATATTCATGCGAAGGTTCAACTCCATGCATGGATTCAAACGGAGATGTTCACCATCGCGATATATCATCATATCAACACCAAGATACCCCACGTAACCGCTTTCAAGGAGCAAACCAGAAAGCACCGTCGTTAGTTTTTCTTTAACCTTGATTATCTCATGCAACGGAATATGACGGGAAAGCATTTTTTCTATTTTCTCATCTGTAGCAAGGATATTTCCCGAATAGGAACCTTTTGCAGCTTCGAACAGAGAATATCCGGCAAACTCAACGCCTGGATTTCCGACATGGAACTCCATTGCAAATTCCTGCACGTTTTCAAGGAAATGTTCACATACGACACCTCCCTGCCGCTTTATGACACCTTTGTAGAAATGTTCTACAGGCAGTTCCACATGACCGATTCCCCATGCAATACCCTTTCCGCTACCCGACCAAGGTGCTTTAATGACGCTGCGTGGCATGCTGTTCACAAAACGTGCAACATCATCGGGTTCGGTAAGATAAAGAGGAACTTCCGGCGTATCCACACCGCACTCTTTCAGCGACTCAAGAATCTTTATCGCTGTCCTTCTGTTTGACAGTTCTCTTATTTTGGCAATAGTTTCATTTGACGGCAAGACACCATCATGAATTCCAATAGCCTTGAGACGACGTTTTATCTGAGGACTCCACCCCCACGGAGTGCAACCACCTACATCTCCTGTCATTGAATTGTCATGGACTTTTGCAACATCAAACACCTTTGATATCTCTGAGGCATATTGAAAGTGCAGAGCATCGGGAAGCACAACAAAGCTATCTTTTCCTGCGAACCACAAAGGGAGTGTAGCAAGATCGTATGCTATGCGTGAAGCCGCCGGCGGTGGGCAATACGCAGCTCCACCATCAGCAAGGGCAAGGTCGTTTTCCGGGTTGAATATGTATAGATGCACTATTGTCAGAGTTTTATTTCCTTTGCACCATTATCGTCTTCATCAACGAATTTGTTATATTCTCTGACTACTCTGAAATTGATTGGTATAGTCATGTCTGCTATTGCAGGTATACCGTTGCGCGTAGCCGGTTTCCAGTATTTCATAAGTTTGACAACGCGTACAGCCTCGGCATCAAGTGATGGAGATACCGATTCTACTACTCTTACTGCAGAAATATACCCATCTTTGCCTACGCGAAACCCGACAACCACTTCGCCCACCTCATTGGAATGGGCTGCTTCAAGCGGATAAACAAGTTCCCGCAGAAGGAATTGCCTCAATGCCACCTCGCCACCGGGATACTCCGGCATAATTATCTTCTCCTTATTGCTTTGGGCAAATATATTGCCTGCCGGTGCCACCAAAAGAAGGAAGAATAAAAATATATGCAATGTTCTTTTCATGTTCTCTGCTTTTGTTTTACAAATGTAGTAAATATATGATTCAGAACAATGGTAAAAGAAACTGTTTAGAAGTTGTTTAAATTTTTTCCTTGAAATTATTATATGTCTTTTTTAGGATGCTTTTTTATTTTTCAAAGGCGTATAGCCGACTATGTAACTGTAAAAAAGGAAATCAGACAAAAAAGAGCATAAAAAGACAAGCATAACTCGCTGCTAATGTAATAATTTTTTTGAAAGAAATTTGCGCTCTATAAAAAACATGGCGATACAATCTCAAACAGCATCTTAACTTTATTTATAGCACACCGGGCGAATACTGTAGCCCCACTCGCGACGATCACCTTCACTCCATAGTGAGTTATAATCACTACTAGAAAATGATAAGGCAGTCGCGGAGTTGCGTATCCCCCCACCTGTTTCGCACCAGTAACGACCATACTTACCACGGCCACAAAGTAAAGGAGCAAAATAACCAGCTGCTGGCAAGAAGATGCTGTTGCCATTGGAACCTGTAACCTTGTATCCGTTAATTCCCTTATAAGTAGTCCAAGTCCATGTGCAATTGTCTATTAGTTCTCTAAACTCTGCCTTAGTAGGTAAGCGCCAACTGTCACCCCAATTTGTGTGAGCAACATCGTACTGGGTTGCACCGATACTATGACCTATGTCTATATAGGAACCATCCCAGTATTGGTAATATTTTTGTGAATAATTGCTCTTGGTAGCAGTTTCACCCCAAGAATAATAGTCGCCATAACCCTCGGGCGAAAAGGCACCGACATTAAACTCAGCCCAGTATACACTAAGACCTAAATCAACCTTCTTAGATATATAAATACTATTCACTGAAAGTTCACGTTCTGCAGCAACAGCATCTATAGAATCTTGATAGGCCTTTACGCGGGCTGAAACTATTGAATCAATATTTGCCACAGGGACTACCGGTTCAGTTGTTGCCTTTTTACTCCCTTCTGTTGCAACAGCAACATTAGAAGTATCGCCATCTGCTGAAAGCCCTTTGATTCTCTCGTTATTATTACAAGATATACAAAAATAGATACCAAGCAATAATGATATTAATGATAAATAACGTTTAAACATAATAGGGAGTTGTTTGGGTTTTATTGAAAAAATATTTTTACACATACGTATAATATATTGTAAACCATGTTAATTCGATTATTGTCATGATTTTATGAGTACCAATCAATTAAAGTCATGGAACCATATTCAACAAACCTTGCTCATAAACAGCAGCAAGTTATAGATAATATTATTATATTTACATTCAATTTCAATCGCAACCTAAAAACGTTCCGATTGTGTCGTAATAATACGCTGTACTTTTTCCATTTTCATCTTTAACAATAGCCTTTATTATACCCAATGGAACAAAATGGTTAACATAATAATATGCAATTGGCACTATTTCATTGCCGGCCTTATCAATTAAACCCCATTTACGGGTTTTCGTATCATAATTTACAACTATGGCCAAGTCTTTGGAGAAACGACTCCTAACTTCATCATATATACATGGAATCACCTCTTTGCCGCTTTTGTCAATGAAACCTTCTTTGCCGTTAAGTCTCACTTGCGCCATGCCTTCGGAGAAATCATATACAAAATCATATATACATGGAATCACTTCTTTGCCGTTCTTGTCAATGAAACCCCATTTGTCGTTAAGTACCACTTGCGCCATGCCATCGGAGAAATCATATACAAAATCATATATACATTGAATCACTTCTTTGCCACTTTTGTCAATGAAACTACATTTGCCGTTAAGTCTCACTTGCGCCATGCCATCGTTGAAATCTTCTGCCTCATCATATATACATGGAATCACCTCTTTGCCGCTTTTGTCAATGAAACCACATTTGCCGTTAAGTTTCACCCATGCCAAACCTTCATGGAAATTACCGAGATCTTCATATATACATGGAATCACCTCTTTGCCACTTTTATCAATGAAACCACCTTTGCTGTTAAGTCCCACCCAAGCCAAACCTTCGGAGAAAGACCCAACCCTATCATCATATTTACATGGAATCACCTGTTTTCCATTTTTGTCAATGAAACCATATTTGTCGTTAAGTTCCACCCAAGCCAAACCTTCGGAGAAATCACATATATAATCATATATACATGGTATCACCTGCTTTCCGCTTTTGTCAATGAAACCACATTTGCCGTTAAGTTCCACCCAAGCCAAACCTTCATGGAAATTATCGAGACCTTCATATATACATGGAATTACCTCTTTGCCACTTTTATCAATGAAACCATATTTGCCGTTCTGTTTTACTATTGCTAAATCTTCGTGGAAGTCTCCAGTATTATCATATATACATGGAATCACTTGCTTTCCGCTTTTGTCAATGAAACCCCATTTACCGTTAAGTCTTACTCTCGCCAAGCTTTCATGGAAATCATTAACATCATCATATCTCTTTGCAAATTCAAGGCGCTTTTCGAGTGGAAGATGCGATAATGAAGTGTCGGAACTATCAAGAACCCCGTTCTCACTTACTACGGCAGTTGTATCCTTGACATCACCTTTTTTGATTGTCGTTGAATCTTTCTTTTCAGTTCCGGTACAAGCCGATATTATAGCTATAAAGACAACAGATGCTATTAAATTATTTTGTTTCATAGTTGATTATGTTTTATATACAAATTAACGTTAAATAAGTAGAATCATACTCCCGTTGTTGCAGTAAAGGGGGAGTGAGTTGTTATTTACATGATTTCATTTTTCATAATCTTTGATTTTTAAGTTAAACCTATTTTGCATTCTCTATATGCCTTTGCCATAATGGCAACCGTTTAACTCAAAAGAGAAAGCGTGGGGTACTTATTCTCTGAAGGGACGACCAAGTACCCATACACACATAAGCACAACCCACGCCATAAGCGTGGACATTTATCGTGCCTATTGCTGTGTGTAAGTTTTGGTCGTTTTACAGAGTAAGCAATAGCCTAAATGCCATCAAACGATATTGCTATTTTGCCAATATCTTGCAACAAAGTTAAACAAAAGTTTAAAGTATACAAAATAAAATTTTCTTTTGTGGTGTTATAACAATACTTCGGTAAAATTTTACCGTACTAAAAGTTAAACATTGAAAGCCGGATGATCGGTTCCGCTATATAAAAGTTCATTGAAATACTGTCAATAACTGTCGCTTGAGTAAGCTGATGAAAGGTCCAGAAAGACTCGGAAAAGAATAATTGTAAAAGTCAATTTAACGGCTCAGTAGCAAAAAGGTGTGGGCCAGCAAAATATTTGCGGTTGTAATGAAAAAGAGATCCCTCGTCGCTACATAAGCTGCTGAAGCAGCACTCCTCGGGGAACCTAAAACTAAGTGCTGAAGCACACTCCTTTGGGGAGCTAAAGCTCCCGTCGTCGCAAACAATGCTTATTTCGCAT